>CAZXGB010000004.1:0-32931 GCA_964640005.1 uncultured Actinomycetes bacterium
GGGTGCCCAGGTACGCGGTTGACTTGACAGCGTGCTGGCGGCCGCGGGTCGGCATGGTGACCCTCTCCCTCGAGCTGACCCGCGCGCTCCTGCGCCAGCCCGGGGAGCAAGAGTGGACGCTCCTCGGCAGCCGTGAACGCGTCGCCGGCCTGGACGCGCCCTTCATGCTCTCGCCCTACCGGCACGAGGTCGCCAACAAGCTCCTCTGGCTCCCGGTCGTCGAGCGCGCTTTGGGGGCCGACGCGATCCTCTACCCCTATTGGCCGAGCCCGCCCCGACGCCAAACCGGCGCTCCGCCCGCCGTGGTCTTCATCCACGACATCGCCTTCAAGTTCTTCCGGAAGGGCGTTCCCTGGCAGCAGCGACGTTACCTCGGCCTCATGCTTCCGCGGTCGCTCCCGGCGGCCGCCGCCGTCCTGGTGCCTTCGCGCGCGACGCGCCGGGACCTCCTCCAGGCTTACCCTTCGGTCTCTGACGACCGGGTGCACGTCGTGCCCGAGGGCGCCGGTCACCTGGGGACTGAAGCGGGCCCGCTTCCCGAGGGCTTGGACCAGCAGAGATTCCTGCTCAGCGTCGCGACGATCGAGCCGCGCAAGAACCTCGGGCGCCTGCTCAACGCCTACCGCCTCCTGCGCGAGCGGGTGCCCGACGCGCCCGAACTGGTGCTGGTAGGCGCAATCCCGTACTGGGCCGATGAGCAAGCCGTGCGTTTGCTGCGCCAGACGCCGGGAGTACACCACCTCGGACACGTCGACGACCGAACGCTGCTCAGCCTCTACCGCGGCGCACTCGCGCTCGCCTTCCCGAGCCTTTACGAGGGGTTCGGGCTCCCCCTGCTGGAAGCGATGCGGGAGGGACTGCCGGCGCTGATTCCGAACCAGGGGGCGCTTTCGGAACTGGCCGGCGGAGGCGCGGTCGAGGTCGACCCGCTCGACGTTGAGGCGATCGCCGTTGGCCTCCAGCAACTGGTCGAAGACTCGGCCCTGCGCGATCGCCTGGCCGAGGCCGGCCGGCGGCGGGCCGTCAGCTACACCTGGGAACGGGCGGCACAGGAGGTGCTGGGAATACTGCGGACGGTGGGCCGGTAAGATCGGTCGATGGCCGAGTCCCGGACCCTTCGTGTGTTGGCCCTCCTTGACGAAGACGGCCGCCACGGGTACGCGCGGCTGGCGGCGCCGGTGCTTCGCCACCTTTCCACGTGCTCGGCGCTGACGGTTGAAGTGGGGGGGCGGATCGACGGCCACGACGCCATCCTGTGTGCACAAGACCGCCCACCCTCCGCCGAGCTGGCGCAAGAGCTGGCCGGCTTCATGGCGCGAGGCGGAGGCGTGGTCGCCATCCATGGGACGCTCGGGGCCTGGGCGCAGGTCCCGGCGCTTGCGGAGGCCGCGGGCTGGGCGCCCGGCGAGCCGGCACCGGTCGCGGAGCTGCGCGTTCGACCAGTACCGGGACCGTTTGCCGACCGCCTCGACTCTGAGCTCCTGATTCGGGACGAGCTCTACCTGTCCGACCCGGCCCCGCCGGACGCTTCCCCGCTGCTGACCGCGCACTGGCATTACAGCGACCGGCCTCTCGCCTTCGTGCGCCCCCATGGCGCGGGCCGGGTGCTGCATCTCGGTCTCGGGCACGGCGAGGAGGCGTGGTCACACCCCGGTTTCGCGCGCCTCGTCCATCGCGCGCTCCGCCAGGTCGCCTCTCTGCACCCGGCGCCGCCCCTCGGCGTCGGGCTCTACGGCTACGGTGCCATCGGCCGCGAGCACGCCGGCTCGATCGTCGAAGTGCCCGGTCTCGAACTTCGCGCTGTTTGCGACCGCAATCCGCAGCGGCGCGACGAGGCGGCGGCCGCCTTCGGCGTTCAGACGTATGCGGAAGCGGCGCGGATGCTCGCCGACCCTGCCGTCGACGTGGCTGTGGTAGGCGTGCCTCCGGTGGTGCACGCGAGCGCGGTCCTGGAATCGCTGGCCGCCGGCAAGCACGTGGTCTGCGAGAAGCCCTTCGCGCTCCACGCGCGCGAGTGCGAGGACATGATGGCGGCGGCGGAGGCGGGGGGCCGCTCGCTGACCGTCTATCAGAGCCGGCGCTGGGACCCGGACTTCGCCGCACTCAGGGAGACGGTCGCCTCCGGTGCGATCGGCGACCTCTTCTACATGGAATCGTTCATCGGTGGCTTCTCGCACCCGTGCTCCTACTGGCACAGCCACGAACCGATCTCGGGCGGCACAATCTTCGATTGGGGATCCCACTACTTCGACTGGATGCTGCTGCTCTTCCCGGGGGCGGTCCGGACCGTGTCGGCCCACTCTCAGAAGCGCGTGTGGCACGACGTCACCAATGCCGACCACGTGCGCGTGGACGTCACATTCGACGACGGCGCTCAGGCGACCTTCCTGCAGAGCGATGTGGCGGCGGCGCTCAAGCCGAAGTGGTACCTGCTCGGTACCGGTGGCGCAATCACGGGCGACTGGCGGCAGGAGTACGTGAAGGCACGGGCCTGGACCGGTGACCTGAGCGAGGAGCGGCTGGCGCCTGCGGAGTCGCCGGCCGTGGTTACCGTCCACCGGCCGGACGGTGACGGCGGTGCCCATCGCGAGGTTCTCTCGCTGCTCCCGCGACGCGCAAACGCCTTCTACCGCAACCTTGGCGACCACCTGGTCCTTGGCGAGCCGCTGGCGGTCACGCCCCAGCAGTCGCGACGAAACGTGTTGGTCATGGAGGCCGCCGCTCGCTCGATCGCGAACGGAGCGCCGGTGGAGGTGGCTGAATAGAGCGAATCGGCTGGGGGGTGCTCGGGGCGGCGTGGATCGCCGATCGCGCCATGCTCCCCGCCATCGCCGCGTCCTGTAACGGGCGGCTGGTGGCGATCGCGAGCCGCGACCGCGAGCGCGCCGAGGGCCTCGCAGCAAAACATGGCATCACCCGTGCCTCTGCCTCCTACGACGACGTGCTTGCCGATCCCGAGGTCGATGCGGTCTACCTGCCGTTGATCAACAGCCTGCACGCCACCTGGTCGGAGAGGGCTCTGGCAGCGGGCAAGCACGTGCTCTGTGAGAAGCCGCTGGCACGGACCGCCGCCGAGGGCGAGCGGATGGCGAACGCGGCCGCCGCCGCCGGCCGGCTCTTGATGGAGGGCTTCATGTACCGCTTCCATCCTCGCCTGCGAGACCAGATGGAGCGGGCGCGCGAGCGCTCCATCCGTCACGTGTCGGCGTGGTTCGGATTCCGGATCGATGCTCCCGAGAACTACCGCCTGCGCCCGGAACTCGGCGGCGGTGCCTTGCTCGACGTCGGCAGCTACTGCCTGTCCGCCTGTCGGTGGCTGCTCGGGGAGCCTGACGAGGTGGCGGCGGTGGCGCGCAAGGGCGTGACCGGCGTCGACATGACGATCGGCGCCGCCCTCGGGTTCGCATCCGGTCGGACCGCCTTCGCCTGGGGCTCGTTCGAATCGCCGGAGCACCAGGCGATCGAGATCGTCTTCGACGATCGCACGCTTCGCATTGAGCAGCCGTTCACCGCCTGGCGGGATCCGGATGACCCTTACCAGCTCATGGTCGAAGCGTTTGCCGCGGCGGCCATCGAGGGCCGGCCCGCGCCGGTGCCGATCGAAGAGTCGATCGCGAATCTGCGCCTGATCGACCGTGTCCGAGTCGCGGCAGAATTGGAGGCATGACACAAGCAGACGAGGCGTGGGGGCGCTTTCGCGCCGACCTGGAGGACCTCGCGCGCAACCTACGTACGCAGGCGGACGCCGATCAGCTGAGGCGGGCGGCGGACTCTGTCATGGAGTCGGTGAACCGGGTGGTGCAGGATCCCGAACTGCGCGAGGGCACGCGACGGACGGCGCGTTCACTGGGCGACGCGATGGTGGCGACCCTCAACCAGATCGCAGACTCACTCCGCTCGCAGAAGCGCTAGCCTGCCAGGCTCTAGGCTGCGCCCGAGCGCAGGCGTTGGTGGTGGCGCTGCGCCTTGGCGCGGTTGCCACAGACACTCATGTCGCACCAGCGGCGGGTGCGGTTGCGCGAAGTGTCCAGGAAGAGCCAGCCGCAGGCCCGGCCCGCGCACTGCCTTACCGCCTGCAGTTCGCCGGAGGTGAGGAGATCGGCCGCCGATCGCGCTACCGGCCACAGCATGCTGTCCAGCGCCCGGCCTCCCTCGTCCCATACCCATGTGTACCCATCCTCGATGGCCACGAGCTGCGAGCGCGCCATCGCCCGGCCGAGCTCCGAGTTGAGAACGTCGATCGGTTGAGGATCGGGCGCAGCGCCGGTCGCGGCCGCGGAAAAGACGGCGTACAGGGCCTCGCGGAGCGCGAGGCCGCGCTCCAGGACGGCAATCGCCGCGGTCGGCGTACGCCGCGCCGCCCGACGCAAGCGCGCCGCCTCCTCCGCGTTGAGGATGCCTGCCCGCCAGCTCCATCCCACGAGGTCGACGAAGCTGCTCAGGTAATCGATGGGTCTGCCCGAGCGGTCGCGGACGGTGTTGCAGAAGTCCAGGCAGAGCCGCCCGCCGACCAGCAGGAAGCGCGGAGGGGAGGACTCCCGAGCCATCGTCGCTGATTGTTTCACCCGCTCTACCGCCTGGAGCCATCAGACGAGCGGACGAGCCCGGCGGCGGTCCCGCCGGTAGCGCGCCGCAGCCGGCTGATCACAGGCGGCTCTACGAGCGGGGCTCGGTAGCCTCTTCCGAGCTCTTCTCCACGGGTGCGGGCTCGGGCGCCGGTTGGATGGCCGCCGCCGGCACCACCTGGCGGAAGCCGAGCAGGGCGGACGGCCAGTCGGCGAGCAGCTCGGCCGCGCGCGGCGAACCGGTTCGGGCCAGGTGCTCCTCGACCAGAGCCAGCAGCTCGCTGGCGTCCTCCGCGGGGACCGGACGGACGATCACGCTCTCGGCGTTGATCTGCGCGTACTCGCGGACGTACGCGACGCCGCCCGTCATGCCGGCGCCGAGGTTCCAACCCACCGGACCCAGTGCGACGGCGGCGCCGCCGGTCATGTATTCGCAGAAGTGGTCCCCGGCGCCCTCGACGACGGCCACCGCGCCCGAGTTGCGGACGCAGAAACGCTCGCCGACGCGTCCGGCGATGAAGAGCCGGCCGCCGGTGGCGCCGTAAAGGCACGTGTTGCCTGCAAGCACCGGCGGGTCCACGCAGGAATCGTCAGCGAAGGGCCGGATCGCGATCACGCCGCCGCCCATGCCTTTGCCGACGTAGTCGTTGGCCTCGCCTTCGAGAGTGATCTCCGAGCCCTCGTCCAGCCACGCGCCGAGCGACTGCCCGGCGCTGCCCCGCCACTGCCGGCGCTCATAGGCGAGGCCGGCTCCCGCCGCGCGGTTGGAGTTGTCGATGGGGCCGCTGGGCGGGGTTGGTTCCGGCTCCGGACCGTTGTGCGCCCACAGTCGCCGCCGCGGCAGCGAGGGGTCCGATGGCTCCCGGAGCACGAACGCGACGTCGAGGGGTGGGTGCTCGATGGCGGACAGCAGGTCGACCCGGCCGACCACTTCGTCGATCGAACGCGCGCCCGCCAGCGCCAGGTACTGGCGCGCCTCCTCGGCGATCAGGGTCAGGTAGTTGACCACGTCCTCCGGCTTGCCGGTGAACTTTGCCCGCAGGTCCTCGCGCTGGGTGGCGATACCGGTCGGGCAGGTGTTGAGGTGGCACTGACGCGCCATGTCGCACCCGAGCGCCACCAGCACGCCGGTTCCGAACCCGAATTCTTCGGCGCCGAGCATGGCCGCGATCACGATGTCACGGCCGCTGCGCAGGCCGCCGTCGGTGCGGACCGACAGACGCTCGCGCAGCCGCTGGTCGACCAGTATCTGCTGCGTCTCGGCGAGCCCCAGCTCCCAGGGCACACCCGCGCCCTTGATCGAGGACAGCGGCGAGGCGCCGGTGCCCCCGCTGTGGCCGGAGATGAGCACGTAGTCGGCGTGCGCCTTGGCGACACCGGCCGCGATCGTCCCGACGCCCGCCTCGGAGACCAGCTTCACGCCGACTCGCGCCCGCGGGTTGACGGACTTGAGGTCGTAGATCAGCTGGGCCAGGTCTTCGATCGAGTAGATGTCGTGGTGCGGCGGCGGCGAGATCAACTGCATCCCCGGCTGCGCGTGCCGGAGTCGCGCGATCAGTGACGTGACCTTGATGCCCGGCAGCTGGCCGCCCTCGCCTGGCTTGGAGCCTTGGGCGATCTTGATCTCCAGCTCTTCGGCTCGCTTGATGTAGCCGGGGGTCGCTCCGAAGCGAGCCGAGGCAACCTGTTTGATCTTGTTGTCAAGCCTCGGCCCGCTGTCGGAGTAGTGGTCAGGATCCTCACCGCCCTCGCCTGAGTTGGAGCGGGCGCCAATGCGGTTCATGGCGATGGCCAGCGCCGAATGCGCCTCGGGAGAGAGAGCGCCCAGCGACATCGCGGTCGAGATGAACCGAGTCCGAATCAGCTCGGCCGGCTCGACCTCGTCCAGGCTGAGCGGCTTTGCCGCAGGCCGGATGTCGAGCAGGTCCCGAAGCTCCTGCGGTCCCTCGCTACCGAGGCTCGAGAGCTCGCGCCACTTGGCGTAGGCTTCGGCGTCGTTGTCGCGGGCGGCCTTCTGGGCCGAGCGCACGGCGATCGGGTTATAGGCGTGGAACTCGCCCGCCTTCCGGAAGCGGACCCGGCCACGGTCGACCAGGGCCTTGGCGAGCTCATCCGTGCTCTTGACCTCCTGCTCCCAGGCTTCGGCGTGCCACTGCCGCAGCGTCTCCTCGAGGTCGGCGAAGGAGTGACCGCCGATCCGGCTGGGGACGTTGGGGAAGCAGAGCTCCATGACCTCGGCGCCCAGCCCAAGCGCTTCGAAGACCTCGGCTCCGCAGTAGCTGGAGACACACGAGATGCCCATCTTGGCCATCACCTTCAAGAGCCCGTGCTCCAGCGCGTGCCGCATGCGGTGCTCGCCGTCCTGCTCGTCGTGCAGCTGGGCGGTGGCAAGTGCGAGGTAAGGGTGGACGGCGTTGGCGCCGGCGGTGACCAGACAGGCCACGTCGTGGACTTCGATTGCGTCACCGGCGACGGCCACTATGTCCTTCTGCATCCGCTGCCCAGACGCCAGCAGCCGCTCGTGGACGGCGCCGACGGCGAGGGCCATCGGAACCGGCATCCGCTCCCGGCCGGCGCTGCGATCGCTGAGGACGACGATGTCGGTTGCGACGGCCGCAGCTTCGGCGGCGATCCTCTCGAGCGCCGCCCGCAGGCCCTCATCGGGCTGGATGGTGGCGTCGATGACGACCGCGTCTTCGAGTACGCGCGCCAACTCGCTCTGGCCGAGGATGGGCGAGGGAATCTCGAGCAGGCGGTGCGTGAAAGGCCGGTTGAGGCCCATCGCGGGGTGGTGGCGCTTGCGAAGCTCGGCGTTGGCGTCGCCTTCCGGATCGAGCGTCGTCCCGCGCGCGCCGAGCACCATCCGGAGGGACATCACCGGGCGCTCGCGAAGGGAGTCGATCGGCGGATTGGTGACCTGTGCGAATCGCTGGCGCAGGTAGCCGTAGAGACGGCGACGGGTACGGCCGAGGACGGCGACAGGTGTGTCGTCACCCATCGACCAGTTCGGCTCCAGCGCCGCCTCGGCCATGGCCTGCACGACCAGCTTCACGTCCTCGAAGCCCCAGCCGTGCATGCGATGCAGGCGCGACAGTTCGGCGGGGACGTCGACCTCCACGCTCTTGTGCTCGACCGGCACCAGCATGCGGTCGGCGAGCATCCCGTAGTCGTGCCGACCGGCGACGAGCTCCTTGGCCGCGTCGTTCCGCAGCACGGCGCCGTCGCGCGTGTCGACGAGGAGGATGTGGCCGGGGCCGAGCCGGCCACGTTCGATCACCCGCCTGGGGTCGAGGGGCACCACCCCGGCCTCGGAGGCAGCGACGACCAGGCCGTCGCTGGTGACCTGGTAGCGCAGCGGGCGCAGTCCGTTGCGGTCGAGCGCAGCGCCGGCGACGATGCCGTCCGAAAAGGCGAGGGCGGCCGGCCCATCCCAGGGTTCGAAGCGAGTCGTCTGGTACCGGTAGAAGTCGCGCACCTTGGGGGCCATGTCACCGCGGCCCTCCCAGGCGTCTGGAACCAGCGTCATGAGCGCCTCCGCGGTAGCGAAGCCGCGCCGCACCAGCAGCTCGAGAACGTTGTCGAGCGAGGCCGAGTCGGAGCCGTCTGCCCAGACCACGGGGCGCAGCTCGGGCTCTAGCTCCGCCTCGCGCGCCCGCATCCACGCCCGGTTGCCGGCCAGAGTATTGATCTCGCCGTTGTGGGCGAGGAAGCGGAAGGGCTGGGCCAGGCGCCAGTCGGGCATGGTGTTGGTCGAGTAGCGCTGGTGGAAGACCGCGAGCTGGCTCGTCGCCTCCGGGCGGGCGAGGTCGGCGTAGAACTGCGCGAGGTGCGTCCCCGCCATCAGGCCCTTGTAGACGATCGTGCGGCAGGAGCAGGACGGGATGTACATGATCACCGCCTGCTCCTTGGCCACACGCTCGGCGCGGCGGCGGGCACGGTAGAGCCGCTCCTCCCACTCGGCGTCGGAGACGTCTGGACGGGTGATGATGGCGTGCCAGATGCGAGGTGCGCTTGACCTTGCGCGCTCGCCGAGCGCGTCCATCTCGACCGGTGCCGGGCGCCAGTCGGCGACCCCCATACCCTCGCTCGCCAGTGCCTGGGCGAGGATCTTGCGGGCGGCGGCGCGGCCGTTGCCCCACTCGAAGAGGACGGCGACCGCGGTCTCCGGGCCGAAGATGGCGCGCGGGATCTGAATCATCAGGCCGGCTCCATCCCCGGAGCGCCCGTCGGCGTCGAGGCCGCCGCGATGCGCCAACCGGGCCAGCGCCGTCACTCCGGCGGCCACCACCTCATGCGTCGGCACCCCCTTCGTCGTAGCGACGAAGCCCATACCGCAAGCCGCCCGATGGTCGGGCAGGCTCCCGGCCCACGGAGCGCGCGCGAAGTCAGGGATGCGGAGCATGCCCTTCACACGCTATCGAAGCGGCCGGGGATTAACTAGTAGATCAGCACTAAACGGGAGCTCAAGGTGTCGTCAGGACCTCACAAGCCCAAAAGACCCTGAATCCGCAGCGCGACCGCCAGGTTGAGGCGCATCTCGGGTTCGTCGATTTCGACCGCCGAGATTTCGCGGATGCGGTCAAGGCGATAGCGCAGCGTGTTGGGGTGAATGTCGAGACGGCGCGCGGCCGCCTGCTGCTCACCTGTCTCCAGGTAGGCACGCAGCGTGTCCACCAGGCCGGCGCCGCGCAAGCGGTCATGCTCGATCAACTGGCCGAGGTGGCGCAGCGCGAACTCGACCAGCCGCTCGTGGTTGACGCTGGCGAGCAATCCCGTGAGGCCGAGCTCGGGCACGGAGATGACCTGCGCCCAGCGGTGCAGCCGGGCCAGGGTCTCCATCACCGCCTTGACCTCGCGCTGGGCCCCGGCCACGCCCGCGGGAGCCTCGACTGGCGCGCTGAAGCCGACCGAGACCGTGAACCCCGGCTTCCAGGCGTTGATCGCCTCCTGGATCTGACTGCCCAGCGAGATTGTCCGCCGTCTGGCGTCAGCCGGGTCGACGCCGAGTCCCAGCGGCAGCAGGGCGAAGATCGCATCCGAGTGAGCCCCCATCAGCGACCGCGGATGGCTGGCGCGCACGACGCCCGAGACGCGGCGGAAGTACTCGCGCTTGAGGGCCTGAATGGCGTCCTCCGTGACCTGCTTCGAGCGCAGCAGGGAACGGAAGTCGTCGACGTCGACCCGCATGTAGACGTGCAATCCCTGGATCGGGTAGCCGAGGTGCCGGGCGCGGCGCTGCGCGGCGGCCTCGTCCCCGTAGGTGCCCTGCACGAGGTCGTCCAGGAACTCGCCGCGCACACGGGCCTCGACCTCGGCCACCTCCCGCTCCTTCGTCAGCGCCATCGCCACAACCAGGGCCGCTTGCTCCACCGCCATCGTCGCCAGGTCCTCCTGCGCGGGCGGCGTGTCGATGACCGAGATGTAGCCGAGCACCTGATTGGCGGCGAGGATCGGCGCGATGATGCGCTCCCGGTTCATCCCCACATGCGGGAAGGCGGGGACCTTCATCGGGTGGCGCCGCGATTCGACTTCGCGCAGGGCCCGCTGGACCTGGGGGTCGTAGATGACGCGCGGCGGAGTGCCGTGGTGAGCGATCGTCTCCTTCCGGTGGGGGTCGTTGGCGCTGCCGCCCGCATGGGCTAGGAGGTGGAAGGACGCGTCCTCGATGCTGACCGCGCAGTCGAGAAGGTCGCTCAGCGTGCGCGCGATCTCGTTCGCGCCCTTGCCGTCCAGGACCAGCTCGGTGAACCGGCTGTGGATCTCCATCGAGCGCTTCAGGCGCCAGTGCTCGGCGTTGATGATGCGTTCCAGCAGCGGCTCCATGACGTCGACGAACGGGACGTCGTCGGCGAGCTCGAAGAGCGGGAGGTTGAAGCGATCGGCTTCCGAGACCATTTCCGCGGGTAGCTCACGCAGGTAGCGCTCCGGCTTGACGATCAGCCCCGCGCCGCCCGCGCGGGCGACGCCGTCGACCAGAGTGAGCAGAGCCGTGCGGTCGTCCTTGATCGAGAAAGCGGTCGTCAGGAGGAGATCGTTCGGGCGCAGAAGCCGCACCGTGTCCGGGGTCTCCATGAGCCGGACCCAGTCGATCTTCCGATCCAGACCGCCCTTCCCGGCGACCAGCCGCGCCCGGGCGAAGCCGCCAAAAGTCATCGCCTCGCGGACGGTCGGAGCGGGATGGAGATCGGAGCGCTCCTCGGTCGTGGCCACGGGTGGATTCTACTCAGCCCTTGTGAGTCAGCCACAGTAAAGCGCGCCATACGGTTGTACCGGAAGTCCTAGATGCGATGCGTCAACCAAGCCTACGCTGGCAAAACCATGCGCACAGGACAGGAGCCATCGTGTCCTCGACACGAGGTGGCGACGACGATGACGCTGCACAGCCTGCACTCGGACGCCTCTCGCCCGAGCCAGGTCGTCGCGCTCTACGAGTGTCCTGCGTGCGGTCACCAGGTGCGGGTTCCCATGGAGCCGGCGGCGTGACGGACTACCGCGCTGAACGGCTTTTCGTTCGGGTCCTTCTCATCACCTGTGCGGGGTCGCCCCAGCCTTAGGGCTGAGGACGCGAACCCCGCCTCACGAAAAGGGGCGGGGTTTTTTGTTGTCGGTCGTTATTCAGAGAACAGGAGGTAGCGATGAAAACCCAGAAGTTCGAGACGGCGAAGGGCGAAGAGGCCAAGGCAGCCGATGAGGCACTTTCCGCGCAGCTGGTCGGCGCCTACAACTAGGTGCGAACGCCTAAAAGAGTCTTAACCACGCAGGCCGGGGAACTGTAGGCGCAGCTCCGCAGGATCGAACACATGCCCCACCTGCTGTGCTGGTTCCTTCACAGGGCCCAGTGGACAATCTTGATCCCCGGCCTACTGCCCCTGCACCTGGACGCCGTAGCCTACTGTCCGACCTGCGACGCGGGTCGCGGCCACAAGACGCCACAGCGGGTGCACTCCGGCGCCGGCGCCTAGAGCGCCGCGAGCACCCCTCCGCCTCGGCTGCGCCGAGGCACCTCCCCACCAAGTGGGGAGGAGGCCTATTTAAGCGGAGCGAATTCCTCCAGCGCCAGGCGGGCGCTCTCGCTGTCGCCCGGTTCCGGTACGACCACGCGGACGATCGCGATGTCGAGGCCCTCGGCCAAGCGATAGAACTGCTCCCTCACCTCGCCCGGACGCCCATACCCGCCGACCGCCTGGAGCACCCGTTCGGGCGCGTCCGGGCCCGGTTGGACGCCTTCGAGGTCGGCGCCGAACCCCATCCGCTGGAAGTGCTGCCGGTAGGCGCGCGGCCCAACCGCGTATTGGAGCATGGCCCTGGAAAGCCCACGTCGAGAGCCGTCGCGGTCTTCTGATACGCAGACGCGTATGTATTCGGCGATCTCAGGAACCGGCCGGCCCGCCAGTCTCGCGGCGTCCTCGACGATTTCTCGACTGGCCGCCACCTGCTCGGCCGTGCACCAGTTGAGAGCCACGCCGTCTGCCGCCTCGCCCGCGAGGCGGAGCATCAGCGGGCCCAGCGCCGCCAGGTAGATGGGCGGGGTCCGGGCGCCGATGGCCTGGCGCAAGCCGGACAGGTAGTCGCGCATGAGGTCGACTCGGCGAAGGTGCCCGCTGCCGATCCCGAAGACGAAGCGGTGCCCGGTCGCCTGATCGGTCTCCAGCGCCCAACGCGCGTACACCTCCGGCGGCTGGCCGGTGCAGGGCGCGACCAGGATGCCGGTCCAGAGTCCGGACGCAGCGTGCCAGCGCCGGCAGCGGTCGAATGCGGCCTCGTCGGCGCCGGACGGTGTCCACGCCGATCGGTATCCGAGCTCGGCACCCAGACGGACCAACCGGAGCTCGTCCTCACGGTCTAATCCCAGACCGGGGTCGAGGCTGAACCCAACCTCCACCTACTTCATCAGCTGGCGGAGGACGTAGGGCAGGACGCCACCGTGGTGCAGGTACTGCAGCTCGACCTCGTTGTCGACGCGAGCCAGGCACTGGAACCGCTTGACGGAGCCATCCTCGGCGCGCGCTTCGACTTCGACCAGCTGGCGCGGTCGCAGCGAGTCGAAGCCGCGGATCGAGAAGCTTTCGCCGCCGGTCAGGCCAAGCGAGGCGCGGCCCTCGCCCTCCTCGAACTGGAGGGGCAGGACGCCCATCCCGACCAGGTTCGAGCGGTGGATACGCTCGAAGGATTCCGCGATCACCGCGCGCACGCCGAGCAGGTTCGGACCCTTGGCTGCCCAGTCGCGGGAGGAGCCTGAGCCGTATTCCTTGCCCGCCACGACCACCAAAGGAGTGCCCTCCTCGCGATACCGGAGGGAGGCGTCGAAGATGGTCATCTCCTCGCCGTCGGGCTGGTGGCGGGTCCACCAGCCCGGCCGGTCGCCGGCCAGCTCGTTGCGCAGGCGGATGTTGGCGAAGGTGCCACGGACCATGACCTCGTGGTTGCCGCGGCGAGCGCCATAAGAGTTGAAGTCGAGGCGGTCGACGGCGTGCCCGACCAGGTACTGGCCGGCGGGCGAGTCAAGCGGGATCGATCCCGCCGGGGAGATGTGGTCGGTCGTGATCGAGTCGGCCAGCATCGCCAGCACCCGCGCGTTCTCGATGTCGCGCAGTGGCTCCGGCTCCGCCTGCATGCCCTCGAAATAAGGTGGGTTCTGGACATAAGTCGAGGCGGAGTCCCAGTCGTAAGAGCTGCCCGTCGGCGCCTGCATCTGCTGCCAGTGCTCGTCGCCCTCGTAGATCCTTGCGTACTCGCGCGTGAACATCTCCTGCTGGACGGCCCGATCGATGACCTCCTGGACCTCCTGTGGGGTCGGCCAGATGTCCTTCAGGTAGACGGCCCGGCCGTCGGCGTCCTCGCCGATCGGGTCCTCGGTCAGGTCCTTCCGGATCGAGCCGGCGAGTGCGTAGGCGACGACGAGCGGCGGCGAGGCCAGGTAGTTGGCGGCCACCAGAGGGTGGATGCGGGCTTCGAAGTTGCGGTTGCCGGAGAGCACGGCGACCACATTGAGGTTCCTGTCCTGGACTTCGGCTTCGATCTCCGGTGAGGCCAGCGGTCCCGAGTTGCCGATGCAGGTCGTGCAGCCGTAGCCGACCAGGAAGAAGCCGAGCTTCTCCAGGTACTGGAGCAGTCCCGCCTTTTCCAGGTAGTCGGTGACCACCCGGGAGCCGGGCGCCAACGAGGTCTTGACGTAGGGCGGCACGGCGAGCCCACGCTCGACGGCGTTCTTCGCCAGCAGTGCCGCGGCGACCATTACCGACGGATTCGAGGTGTTAGTACAGGAGGTGATGGCGGCGATCACGATCGAGCCGTTGCGGACGCTGACGGCGGGTGGAGTGGCCACCGCAACGGCGCTGCCCGATTCGCCACCCGGCTCCAGCTTGCGCGCCTCGTCCATGGCGCCGCCCTCGCCCTTGAAGCGGCCGACGTCGGCATCGTCGCCGGAGCCGTCCGCGAACACCTTGGCAAAGCTCTCCCAGACGGAGTCGAGCGGGACCCGGTCCTGCGGACGGCGGGGACCGGCCAGGCTGGGGACGACGGTGGCCAGATCGAGCTCGAGCAGCTCGCTGAACTCGGGGTCGGCCATGCCGTCCTCACGGAAGAGTCCCTGCTCGCGGCAGTAGCGCTCCACGAGTTCGATCAGCTCGGCCGGCCGGCCGGTCATCTCCAGGTAGCGCAGTGTCTGCGCATCGACCGGGAAGAGCGCCGAAGTCGCTCCGTACTCGGGGCACATGTTGGAGAGGGTGGCCCGGTCGGCGACCGTCAGGGAGGAGAGGCCGTCTCCGCAGAACTCCACGAACTTATTGACGACTCCGTGCTTGCGGAGCATCTCGGTCAAGGTCAGCACGAGGTCGGTGGCGGTCGAGCCCGCCGGCAGCGAACCCGTAAAGCGCACGCCGACCACGACCGGCGAGGTGAGGTACATCGGCTGCCCGAGCATGGCCGCCTCAGCCTCGATGCCGCCCACGCCCCAGCCCAGCACTCCGAGGCCGTTGACCATCGTGGTGTGGGAGTCGGTCCCGACCAGCGTGTCCGGGATCGCCACCCGCGAGCCGTCGATTTCCCGGACCTGCACGATCCGAGCCAGGTGCTCGAGGTTGACCTGGTGACAGATGCCCATGCCGGGCGGCACGACCGTGAAGTTGTTGAAGGCCTGCTGGGCCCAGCGCAGCAGGGCGTAGCGCTCGCCGTTGCGCTCGTACTCCCGCTGGATGTTCTGGTTGTAGGCGCGCAGGTTGCCGAAGGCGTCGACCTGCACCGAGTGGTCGATGATGAGGTCGGCGGGCACCTGTGGGTCGACCCGGCTGGGATCGCCTCCCTGCGCGGCGATGGCGGTCCGCATCGCCGCCAGGTCGACCACGGCGGGCACCCCGGTGAAGTCCTGGAGAAGGACCCGAGCCGGCGTGTAGGGCAGCTCAGCCTCGGGCGGCGGAGGTTTGGGCCAGTTGGTCAGCGCGCGGACCGAGGTCTCGGTGGCGCGACCGGCGTCGAGGTCGCGCAGCAGCATCTCGAGCAGGACCTTGATAGTTCGGGGTAGCCGTGAGGGGTCGCCGTAACCGGCCTCGCGCGCCCGGTCCAGCGGATAGAAATCGAGCTCGGTGCCCGAGAGGCGGGCGCGCATGTCGGTCATTTCCTCATGCTAGTTCCCCGCGGGAGTTGGACGCGGTTCAGCCGGTCTCCACTGAAATGCCCCAGGTGCCCGTCCACTCCTGTTCGGGTTCGAGGACGACCACGCCGTCGCCGGACTGGAAGGCGTTGGGTGGGCAGCTCATCGGCTCGACACCGAGCCCGCGGCGGCGTTCGCCGGCCGCGAGGGTGTCGCCCGTGAAGAGCATCAGGTGTCCGAAGGCGGCGTCGAACCAGAGGGCGACAGTCCGCTCCGGGCCCTGCATGACGACACTGGCCACCCCGTCGGGGTCGCGCTCGAGGTCGGTGAAAGCGGTGTCCAGCTGCCGCCCCCCGAGACGCTGCGGACGCCTGAGGTCGAACTCGCCGGTGACCGGCACGCGCTCACCAGTTGGGATGCCTCGCTCGTCGGCGATGAGGCGCGTCCAAGCCGGGCTGCGCACGGTCGCCTCGTCGATGAGGCCGGGCGCGACGCGTATGTACGGGTGATCGCCGGCGGCGAAGGGGAGCGGCTCCCGCCCGGCGTTGCGACCGGTCATGACCACTCGGAGGCCATCCGCGCCGATCGAGTAGTCGATGCTGGCGACAAGGGTGAACGGGTAGCCCGGCTGCGGGTGAAGGACGGTCGCGGTCGTGACGCGGTCCGGGCCGTGCTCGGTGAGCGTCCAGCTGTTCCAGCGCAGCAGCCCGTGGATCGCCGCCTGACGCGGCGGCTCGGTAAGCGGCAGCTGGTGCTCGACTCCCCGAAACGTGTAGCGCCCGTCGCGGATGCGATTCGGCCAAGGGATCAGGGGCTGGCCGCGCGCGCCCGTGCACATTTCGCCGGCGTTGTAACCGTCGAGCACGTCGAAGCCGCCACAGCCGTACGTGCGCAGGCCGCCACCGACTTCGACCACGACGGCTCGCTGGTCGCCGTGTCCGATCTCGCACTGCCGGCCTGAGGGGTAGTCGGTCACCTCCCCGCCCACCCTACGGGGAGCTAGATCGTGGAGCGGTGGCGGGGAGCGGTCAGGATCTTGATCAGCGCCACCACTCCCCAGCCGAGCAGCAGGTAGATGACCATGGCCACCAGCGAGCTGGCCTCGAAGACGAAGTAACCCTGGGCGGTGTCGGGGAAGATGCCGCGGAAGGGAGCGACGAGAGGGGCGGTGATGCCGTAGACAAAGGAGACGAACTCCGCCTGCGTCGATGCACCCAGCAGCTTGAGCGCAAAGCGAAGCGCTATCAGCGCCACGAGGACGCCGAAGATGAACCAGGTCACCTGGACGGCGCGGTAGTTGTAGGGGTCTACGGGCCCGCTGGGCTGATAGGGCGGACGTCCTTCTGGCCGCGTGAAGGGTGGGTAAGGGCCGGGCCCGCGCTGCCGGTCGTCGATGGGGTCGTCGTACGCGGGATCGTTCTCACGATGGTCGTACATCGCACAGCAAAGATATCATCTAATCTGTCTGTAAAGCCCCTCTTGTCGCCAGCGCTCGCGCCACCGCACGTGCCACGGGTGACGAGAGCAGGTCCTCCAGGGTGAGCGGCAGCGGCCGCGACCAGTTGCCGGGGTCGAGGCGGCCGGGCAGGTTCGGACGGTGCGGGGCGAGGGCGACGTCCTCCAAGGTGGCCGCGAGCAGCCGCGAGGGGGCCTGCGCAAGGAGCGCGTAAACCTTCTCCAGCACCTCCTCCGGCCGCGCCTCGGGGTTCAGCCCGGTCTCTCGTTGAAGCCGTTCCCGAACCTCCGGTACCGGATCTTCGCCCGTCCACACGCCCATCAACGTCGGCAGGTCGTGCGTGGTTAGAGCGGCCAGCGCCTGCGCCGGGTAGTCGCGCGGGTGGCTGGGCTCGAACCAGAGCAGGCGGTAGGAGAGGACGTCCCGCTGCTGGAGCTCGGCGCGCACCTCCGGCTGCACCGTCCCCAGGTCCTCCCCGATCACGAACCCGCCCGCGCGAACGCTCTCCAGTGCCAGGATGTCGAGGAGCTGGCGGTAGGGGTAGGCGACATAGGTGCCGGCGTCCGCCGGGTGGCCGGCCGGGATCCAGTAGAGGCGGAAGAGGCCCATCACATGGTCCACGCGAATGCCGGCCGCGTGCCGAAAGGCCGCCCGGATTGTCTGCACAAAGGGCTCGAACCCGGCCGCCGCCAGCCGCCAGGGATCGAAAGGCGGCAGCCCCCAGTCCTGGCCGGAGGGATTGAAAGTGTCGGGCGGGGCTCCGATCGATATGCCCGGCGCGATGGTGTCCTGGAAGCACCAGGCGTCGGCGCCGTCCGGGCGCACGCCGACGGCGAGATCGGTGACGAAGGCTCGGGGGTGCGCGGCGGCGGCGCCAGCGGCAACCAGCTGATGGTCGAGCTCGAGCTGGAGCCAGGCATGGAAGAGAACCCGGGCCCGCTCCTGCTCCGCAAAGCGGCCGGTCGCCGCGTTGCCCGGCCGCCGGTACTCCTCCGGCCAGCTTTGCCAGGGCCGCCCGTAGCGCTCACTGAGCGCGCAGAAGGTCGCATAGGCTTCGAGGCCCGGCGTTCTGGCCATGAACGCCTCGACGTCCTCGGACAGTTGCCCGCGCCGCTCCTCCCACTGCTCCTCGAGGGCGCTGATCTTCAGGCTCCAAACCGCGTCGCGGTCGATGAGGCCTTCCGGATGGGTCGGTGGCACCCCGTGCACGCGTAGGTGGAGCGGGTTCAGGAATCGCCGGCTGGACGGGTAGTACGGACTCGGCTCCTGGGGCAGGCCGGGAAGGGCGGCGTGTAGGGGGCTGAGGAGCAGGAAGCGCGAACCCTGCTGCCGGGCCCAGCGGCCCAGAGCGTGGAGATCGGCGAGGTCGCCGATGCCCTGGCTCTCGCGCGAGAGCAGCGAATAGAGCTGGACGGCGAATCCCCATCCCCACAAGTCGTCTGGCAGGTGGCACCGGCTGGGCGCCACCACGAGCCGGCGCTCGCCTGCGTCGTCACGCAGCAGGTGGTAGCCGAGGGGGAGGTCGGCGGGCAGCCGGCCGTCGATCTGCAGCACGGTGCCGTCCTCCGTCACCAGCTCCGGCTCGGGCAGCTCCGGCTGCTCACCGGGATGAACTACCAGCGTGCCCTCGCTGGAGGCGGAGGATTCATTCGGTCGCAGCGCCGCCATCACCGCGGCCAGCGTTTCCGGCGAGGCGGTGCGCCACTTGCCTTCGACGTCCCAGTAGCCGGAGGCCACGCCCCACGCCTCCGGAGCCCTGGATCCCATTCGGGTTAGCTTAGGGACGCATGCGAGTGTGGCCCGGGAACCCGTTTCCCCTTGGAGCCAACTTCGAGGGCACGGGAACCAACTTCTCGGTCTTCTCGGAGGTGGCCACGCGAGTCGAGCTCTGCCTGTTCGACGAGCGGGGCAATGAGACCCGCCTCGACCTTCCCGAGCGGACCGCCCTTTGCTGGCATGGCTACGTGCCCAACATCTATCCCGGCCAGCGATACGGGTTCCGGGTGCACGGTCCGTGGGACCCGCGTAACGGGATCCGCTGCAATCCGAACAAGCTGCTCCTCGACCCCTACGCGAAGGCGATCGAAGGGGGCGTCAAGTGGGATGACGCTGCCTTCCCTTACCAGATGGGTAACCCGGACGCGGCCGATCGTCGTGACAGCGCTCGTTACATGCCGCGGTCGGTGGTGGTCAGCCCATGGTTCAACTGGAACGGGGATCGTTCGCCGCGCAAGGCGATGCACGAGAGCGTCATCTACGAAGTCCACGTCAAGGGCTTCACCTGCCGCCATCCCGACGTTCCTCCGGAGCTGCGAGGAACCTACCTGGGTCTCAGCTCACCGCCCGCGATCGCGCACTTCCGGCGCCTCGGCATCACCGCCGTCGAGCTCATGCCGGTGCACCAGTTCGTGCATGACAAGCAGCTGGTCGACCGCGGCCTGCGCAACTACTGGGGCTACAACTCGATCGGCTACTTCGCGCCTCACAACGAGTACGCGTCCTACGGCCAGCTCGGGCAGCAGGTGCAGGAGTTCAAGGAGATGGTCAAGACCCTGCACGCTGCAGGTATCGAGGTCATTCTCGACGTCGTTTACAACCACACGGCCGAGGGCAATGACCTGGGTCCGATGCTGTCCTTCAAGGGCATCGACAACGCCGCCTACTACCGGCTGGCGCCGGAGGACAAGCGCTACTACACCGACTACACGGGCACCGGGAACAGCCTCAACATGCGCCACCCTCACGTGCTCCAGCTGATCATGGACAGCCTTCGCTACTGGGTCCTGGAAATGCACGTCGACGGCTTCCGGTTCGACCTCGCGGCAACGCTCGCGCGCGAGCTGCACGACGTCGACCGGCTGTCCGCCTTCTTCGACCTCATCCAGCAGGACCCGGTGCTGTCTCAGGTCAAGCTGATCGCGGAGCCGTGGGACGTCGGCGAAGGTGGCTACCAGGTCGGCAATTTCCCGGTGCTCTGGTCGGAATGGAACGGCAAGTACCGCGATACCGTCCGCGACTACTGGCGGGGCGAGCCGGCCACCCTGGCCGAGTTCGCCTACCGGTTCACCGGGTCATCCGATCTCTACGAGATCAGCGGCCGGCGCCCGTATGCGTCGATCAACTTCGTCACCGCTCACGACGGTTTCACGCTCACCGACGTGGTTTCCTACAACGAGAAGCACAACGAGGCCAACGGCGAGGGGAACCGGGACGGCGAGTCGTACAACCGCTCGTGGAACTGCGGCGCCGAGGGTCCGACGAACGACCCGGACGTGCAGGTCCTGCGCGATCGCCAGAAGCGCAACTTCCTGGCCACGCTGCTGCTTTCACAGGGAGTCCCCATGCTGCTCGGCGGCGACGAGATCGGCCACAGCCAGCACGGGAACAACAATGCCTACTGTCAGGACAACGAGCTCTCCTACCTCGACTGGGAGAACGCCGACGACAGCCTCCTGCTCTTCACCGAGCGCCTGCTTCAGATCCGGCGGTCCCACCCGGTCTTCCGCCGCCGCGGCTGGTTTTACGGCCGGCCCATTCACGGCAGTCAGCTCACCGACATCGCCTGGTTCAAACCGGACGGCGAGCAGATGAGCGAAGAGGACTGGGCGAACGGCTACGCCAAGTCGCTGGCCGTCTTCCTGAACGGCCAGGAGATCACGTCACCGGACGCCCGAGGTGAGCGCATCACCGACGACAGCTTTTACCTCATGTTCAACGCCCACCACGAGCCGATCGAGTTCCATCTACCGCGCCGCGCCTTCGGAGCCCGCTGGTTCCGGCTGGTCGATACCCAGGACTCGCTGCCGCGCTTCTACCGGGCCGGCGCTCGAGTGCCCGTAGCCGACCGCTCCCTCTGCCTGCTCCGGCGCATGGAGTAAGCAGTGTCCGGCCCGCCGCTGTCGACGTACCGCCTTCAGCTGACGCCGGAATTCGGGTTCGAGCGGGCGGCGGAGATCGCGCGCTACCTCGCCCGTCTCGGGGTGACCCACCTATATACCTCCCCTTACCTGCAGGCCGCGCCGGGCAGCAGTCACGGCTATGACGTCGTCGACCACGCGCGGGTGAACGAGGAGCTGGGTGGCGAGGCCGGTCATTCCCGGCTGCTGGCCGGCCTGGCCGAGGCCGGCTTGGGCCACATCCTCGACATCGTGCCCAACCACATGGCGATCGCGGGCCGGCGCAACCGGTGGTGGTGGGACGTGCTCGAGAACGGAGCGTCGAGCCGCTATGCGAGCTACTTCGACGTTTCCTGGGATCCGCCCGAGCCGCGCTTGCGCAACCTGATCCTGGTCCCCGTCCTCGCCGACCACTATGGCCGGGTTCTCAGTCGCGGCGAGCTGCGCCTGGAATGGCAGGCGGAGGCCGGCGAATTCGTCGTCCGCTACCTGTCCCACGAGTTCCCGGTGGCACCGCGCTCGCTCGACTCGCTGCTCGAGATCGCCGCCGAGCGGGCCGGCTCGCTCGAACTGGAACGCCTTTCCGAGGAGTGTCGCGAGCTGCCCGAGCTCGCGGCCGGGCAGGGAAAGGGGCAGCTCGGGCCGATAGACGAGCGCCACGACAAGAAGGAGTCGATCAAGCGGCGGCTGGCGCAGGTGGCGCGGGACCGCCCGGAAGTCGCGGAAGCCCTGGAGGGAGTGGCCGGCTGGGTCAACGCGCTGCCCGACCGCCTCGATGGGCTGCTCGACCGCCAGAACTACCGCCTCGCCCGCTGGCAGACAGCGGGGCAGGACCTCGACTATCGCCGCTTCTTCGACATCAACGAACTGGTCGCCCTGCGTGTCGAGGACCCGGCGGTGTTCGAGGCAACGCACGAGCGGGTCCTCGAATGGCTGCGCCAGGGGGTCCTCGACGGCCTGCGTGTCGACCACCCGGACGGCCTGCGCGATCCCGAGGAATACTTCAGCCGGATCCAGGATCGGGCGCCCGGCGCCTGGGTGGTGGCGGAAAAGATCCTGGAGCCGGGCGAGCGTCTGCCCGAGACCTGGCGAGTGGCGGGCACCACCGGGTACGACTTCATGAATCGACTGCTGAGGCTGTTCGTCGCTCCCGAGGGTCTAGCTCCGCTGACGCGCATCTACGACGGCTTCGCCGGCCTGAGCGCCGGCTGGCCGGAGGTCGTCCACAGCTCAAAGCTCCGCGTCATGGACGACCTGCTGGCCGCCGACCTGAGGCGGCTGGCGGCGGCTTTCGTCCGTGTTTGCGAGAAGAACCGCGCCTATCGCGACTTCACGCGAAGCGAGGTTCACGCCGCGATCCGGGAGCTGGTCGCCTGTCTCCCCGTCTATCGCACCTACGTCCGCCCGGAGCCGGAGCGGGTGACCGAGGCTGATCGCGAGCAGCTCGCGGTCGTGGCCGCCGCCGCCAAGCAGCGCCGGCCGGACCTCGATCCCGAGCTCTTCGACTTCATTGTCGCGGTGATGCGGCTGGACTACACGGGTGCGGAGGAGAGCGAGTTCGTCGCCCGTTTCCAGCAAACCTCAAGCCCCGTGATGGCCAAGGGGGTGGAGGACACCGCCTTCTACATCTTCAACCGGCTCGTCTGCTTGAACGAGGTGGGCGGTGATCCCGACCTCTTCGCCGCCGGCCTCGACGATTTCCACGCGGCCTGCCACGAGGCCTCGATCCGCTGGCCGTCCGGGATGATCTCGACTTCCACGCACGACACCAAGCGCTCGGAGGATGTGAGGGCGCGCCTGGCGGTGCTCAGCGAGGTGAGCGCGGACTGGGCGGCGGCGGTGGATCGCTGGTCGGCGCTCAACGCGCGGCAGCGCACCGGCGACTGGCCGGACCGCAACTCTGAGTACCTCCTCTACCAGGTCCTGGTCGGCGCCTATCCGCTGCCGCCGGAACGCGCCCTCGCCTACATGGAAAAGGCGACCAAGGAGGCCAAGGTGCACACCTCGTGGATCGCCCCCAACCCTGATTACGACGCCGCCCTGAAGCGATTCGTTGAGGGCATCCTCAGCGATCCGGCATTCACCGCTGATCTCGCCGCCTTCGTGCGCCCGCTCCTGATGCCGGGCTGGATGACTAGCCTGTCCATGAAGCTGGTCGCCCTCACCGCCCCCGGGGTGCCCGACGTCTATCAAGGCACCGAGCTGTGGGACTTGAGCCTGGTCGATCCGGACAACCGGCGGCCCGTCGACTTCGACAAGCGCGCGGCCCTGCTCGACGAGGTGATCGGCGGGATGAGCGCGGAGGAGGCATGGCGCCGCCTCGACGAGGGGCTGCCCAAGCTGATGGTCGTGCAGCGCGCCCTCGCCTTACGCCGGCGTCTTCTTGACGTGTTCGCGGCCGGCTCCTACCAGCCGCTCGCCGTCCGCGGCGCGCGGTCGGAGCACCTGATCGCCTTTGCCAGGGAGGGACGCGTCGTCACCCTGGCGCCGAGGCTGCTGGTTGGACTGGCGGGGGGCTGGGGCAGCACGTATGTGGAGCTTCCGGAAGGGCTCTGGCGAGACGAGTTCACGGGCCGCGAGTTCGGGGGCGGCCAGGTGATGGTCGACGTCATCCTCGAAGAGTTCCCGGTCGGCCTCTTGGTGCGGTGACGTTCGAGGTCTGGGCCCCAGGGGCTGGCCGCGTAGAGCTCGAAATCGGGGGCCGCCGGTTGGCCATGAGAGTGGGTGAGCGCAGCTGGTACAGGAGCGACGCGAGCGCGCCGGCCGGGACCGACTACTGGTTCGTCCTCGATGGCGAACGGCTGCCCGACCCGCGCTCGCCCTGGCAGCCGGCCGGGGTCCACGGCCCGTCGCGCACCGTCGACCACTCGGCATTCAAGTGGTCGGACGCGGGCTGGGTGCGGCCACCCTTGGCCGACATGGTCATCTACGAGCTCCACGTGGGCACCTTCTCGGAGGCGGGAACTTTCGATGGGGTGGCGGGACGGCTCGACCATTTGGTCGGGTTGGGCATCAATGCGGTCGAGCTGATGCCGGTGGCCGAGTTCGCCGGCGACCGGGGTTGGGGCTACGACGGCGTCGACCTCTACGCGCCGCACGACGCATACGGAGGGCCAGAGGGGCTGAAGCGGCTGGTCGACGCCTGCCACGCGCGCGGGCTGGCCGTCATCCTCGACGTCGTCTACAACCATCTCGGCCCCGAAGGGAATTACCTCGCGCGATTCGGGCCCTATTTCAGCAGCCGCCACCGGACGCCCTGGGGTGCCGCGATCAACTTCGACGGGCCCGATTCGGACGAAGTGCGCGACTTCTTCACCGGCAACGCTCTCATGTGGCTGCGCGACTACCACATCGACGGCCTGCGGCTGGACGCGGTCCATGCGATCGTGGACACCTCGGCGACGCACATCTTGGAGGAGCTGCGTCAGAAGGTCGCAGACGCCCATCCGAGCGATCCCCGGCCACTGATCGCCGAATCCGACCTCAACGACCCGCGCCTGGTAACCCCTCCGGAGCTCGGAGGCTACGGGCTCGACGCCCAGTGGAGCGACGACTTCCATCACGCGCTCCACGCCGCGCTGACCGCTGAGCGCACCGGCTACTACCGTGACTTCGGGTCGCTCGAACAGCTCGCCCGCGCGCTTCGGAACGCATACGTCTTCACCGGACAGCACTCGGAGTACCGGCGCCGGCGGCACGGGCGCCAACATCGCCTCGACGGCGACCGCTTCGTCGTCTACTCGCAGAACCACGACCAGGTCGGGAACCGGGCGCGCGGCGAGCGGCTCGCCGCGCTGACGTCAACACCGCGGCTCAAGATGGCATGTGCTCTGGTGCTCTGTTCGCCGTTCGTGCCCATGCTCTTCATGGGCGAGGAGTGGGCGGCTTCGACACCCTTTCTCTTCTTTTCCTCCCACACTGACCCGCAGATCGCGCGGGCGACCAGCGAGGGCCGGATCAGCGAGTTCGAGGCCTTCGGCTGGGATGAGTCGCGCGTGCCCGATCCCCAGGAACCGGGCACGTTCGAGCGCTCGCGGCTCCGTTGGGACGAGATTGGAGAACCCGCGCACGCCGAGATGCTCGAGTGGTACCGGCGCCTGATCCGCCTCCGACGGAACGCGCCGGAACTGCGCGCCGGACGGCTTGACCGCATCGACGTGAAGGTCGAGGGTCAGCGCCTGACGCTGGGGCGCGGCCAGGTCACTGTCGTCTGTGACCTGGCCGCGGATTCCGTTTCGGTCGGTTGAGCCCGAATCCGGGCTAGCGGGCCGCCGAGGCGGCAGTCGAGGTGGCGCCACGCGGCATCAGGTCACCGCGGCGCGGGTAGAGCCAGATGATGACGGCAGCGAAGATGATCGATATCACGAGCGGGATGAGGCCGAAGGCCGCACCGCCGAAGAAGAGCCCGTAGACGATCTCGTAGAGCACGTCGAACACGCAGTACAGGATCGCGGCCCTGACCCACGTGAGGTTCTCCTCGGGACGCATCCCGGCCAGCATGATTCCCGCGCCGAACGCGATACCGGCGACCGGCGCCCTGGTTCCGACGTACTGATCGAACGGGAACAGCGTCGTCCCGATGCTCGCCAGCACTGAGCCGGCGATGAGCAATACGCCCATCAGCAGCATCACCGCCGTCAGCGCGAGATGGTTGTACTTCTTCACCGCAAACCTCCGTATTTCCGGGTGTTGTTCAGCTGTCCGCGTGCAGCCATGCGCGTATTAGTGGAACGATCGACATACGTCAAGCCTGCGAAGCGGCGCCACAATCACGGGGATGACGTTTGACGAGCTCTGCGCCGGCGTGGCGAACGGGCCTCGGTTTTCGCGCCGGAAGATGTTCGGCCGCGATGGACTGCTGCTCGACGGAAAGGCGGTCATCTGTGAGGACGCGGGCGGGGTGGTCTTTCGGGTCGGAACGACGGGTGAGGCGGACGCGCTGGCGGTGCCGGGTGCGGCGGCTTGGTCGCCCATGCCAGGCGGAAGAGGGCCACGGGGCTGGGTGCTGGTGCCAGACTCTGCGTCTGGTGAGTGGGAACGACTCGCTCGGCAGGCCATCCAGTTCGTCGAAACCGTCGAGCGCTAGCGGATTTTCCAGGTCTGGACCGGCGTCTGAGCATCGTCGAACTCGCGCATCCAGCCTGGGAAGGCGAGCCGGAGCAGCCAGTTGGCGAAGAAGAAGGCCGGGTTGCGGATCGTGTAGCAGAAGAGCCAGAGCCCGCCCGCGAGGCCGGCGTAGTAGTAGAGCGTGAAGCCACTCGGGAGGGTGTCCGGATAGGGGACGGCCAGGCACCCCCAGGCCGGCAGGACAGGTCCGACGCACCCGAGCCCGAGCACATCGCGGGCGAGTGTGCCGATACCCAAGACGGCTCCGGCGAGAGCCAGGAAGAGCAGCGATGCGCGCCACATGACCCGCTAAACGCCTGCGTGCAGGCGGACTTGCTGTAAATAGGTGACGAGATGACTGGACCGACCAGCCCGGCGACGCGCGTCCGGCGTCGCCCCGAACGCGGGCGGTACGACCGCGAGACGGTGTACCAGATTTTGGACGAGGCCTTGATCTGCCACGTGGGCTTCGTGGCGGACGGCCGGCCCTTCGTCATTCCCACCATTCATGCGCGCCTCGGGGACGCTGTCTACTTTCATGGTTCGCCCGGATCGAGAATGCTGGCGGCCCTGGCGGGCGGCGCTGATTGCTGCCTGACCGCGACGCTGGTCGATGGCCTCGTCCTGGCCCGGGCGGCCTTCCATCACTCGATGAACTACCGGTCGGCGGTCGTGCTCGGGGTCGCGGAGCAGGTCACGGATGCCGATGAGAAGGCGCGCGCCTTCGAAGCCGTCGTCGAGCATGTCGCCCCGGGCCGCTGGCAGGAGTGCCGGTGGCCGGCCCCCAAGGAGGCGCAGGCAACCATCGTCCTCAAGCTCCCCATCACCGAATACAGCGCCAAGGTGCGCACGGGTCCACCAATAGATGATGACGCCGACGTGGCAGAGCCGATCTGGGCCGGCCTGCTGCCGTTGCAGCTCGTGCCCGGTTCCCCGGAGCCTTCGCCGGACCTGCCCAGCGGCATCCCGGTGCCGGCCTCCGTGACCGCCTACCGGCGGAAGTAGACTGCGAGCTCATGTGCAGGTCGATCAAGGTCCTTCGTGACGGAGCCATGCCCGCCCCCGGCGAGGACATCGAAGCCGCCGCGCGTCAGTTCGTCCGCAAGGTCAGCGGCTTCTCCAGGCCCGCTCCCCACAACCAGGCCGCCTTCGAGCGCGCGATTGCCGACGTCGCGTCGGCTACTGAGCGCCTGCTCGCCGAGCTGGAGATTCGGGGCGCGGCGCCGAAAAGCGCTCGCCCCAGCGCCTGAGCCCGCCCACGGCGAGGGGGAGCTCGAGGGTGAACGTGCTGCCGCGACCCTCGGCCGATTCGGCGGTGATGTCGCCGTAGTGCATACGCGCGATCCCGCGCGAGAGGTAGAGCCCGAGGCCGCTGCCGAAGATGTGGCTGTTCTCGGCGTTCACGATTCGGCCGAAGCGGGTGAAGAGCAAGCGCAGGTCATCGCGGCGGATCCCGATCCCGCGGTCGCTGACCAAGAGCCGAGCCCGATTCCAGGTGGTTTCGAGGGACAGCCGGACGTCGCGATCATCGGGTGAGTACTTGAGGGCGTTCTCGACCAGGTTGCGGACGACCAGCTGAAGCGCTCCTGCGTCGCCCAGCACCATCACGGGTTCTGGGGGCAGCTCGACGAATAGGCGCCGGCGCTCGGGTTGGGAGACGGCGTGGAGGGCGGCGGTGGCCACATCGCGCAGGTCGATTCGATCCCGCTCGAGCACGAGCAAGCCCTCGTCCAGGCGCGCTGAAAGGAGCATCTGCTCAACCAGCCGCTCGAGCTGGCCGACCTCGTCGTGGAGCGTGGGCAGGGCCCGCCGCATTGGCTCCGGAAGAGCGCCAAGGGAGCCGTCGGCTGCCATCGATACGTAGCCGCCGATCACTGTCAGAGGAGTGCGCAGCTCGTGCGACGCCACCTTCAGGAAGTGCATCTTGGCGTGCTCGAGCGCGCGCTCGTGCTTCCTCTGGCGGAGGCGGCGGCGAATCGCGAGTCCGGCCGAGATGAGCAGCAGCAGAACGCCGATCACCGGCGGGGTAGGGCCGAGCGGCGAATCGAACACCGACTGGACCATCCCATTGGCGGCGCCCAGCCAGCTGGCCGGATCGGCGGGAGGGGTGACGCTGGCGGCGGCCGGAACGGGCGCCGTGTTGGCGGACAGCCGCTCCGGCGCCCGGGCGCTTTCGGAGGGTGCCGGCGCCGGCGCCGGTTGATTGCTAACCGGAGCCGGGGTCTGGTCGCCGCCCGGCGTAGCCGAGGGCGCGACGATGCCAGGCGTGCCGGGGAGCGGCGTGGTCAGCAGCTGCTGAACCGGCGAGGGCAGTACGGCGACCACCGGCGACGGCACCACCTGAGGCACGGCAACCGGCAGCGCCGTCGGAATCGAAACCGGCAGCCCCAGCGCCAGCAGGCCCGCGATCAGCACTACTCCCGTTCCACCCCTAGTGAGCGTCGGCTCCTTGTTTCCCGCTTCTTATAACGCCCGCCGGCCAGGATTTCACACCTTAAGCGCTAAGGTTCTGGGCGATGCAGCTCGAGCCGGGGCAGGTCGCCGTGGTCACAGGCGGCGCTAGTGGCATCGGGCGGGCCTGCGCCCTCGCCTTCGCCAGGCGCGGACTCGACGTGGTTATCGCCGATCTCAACGACCAGCGGATGGCCGCCACCGCGGACGAGCTGCGCGGCCTGGGCGTTCGCGCCCAAGGGATCCCCTGCGACGTCGCCAACGACGCCGAGGTCGAGCTCATGGCGCGCGAGGCGATCTCGGTGATGGGCCGAGTCGACCTTCTGATGAGCAACGCGGGCGTGCTCGCTGGTGGGCCACCCGAGCAGGTGCCGATGCGGGACTGGGAGTGGATCGTCCAGATCAACCTGCTCGGGCCGGTTCGGTGCGCGCGCGCCTTCCTGCCCCATATGGTCGAACGCGGCCGCGGCCACATCGTGAACACCGCCTCCTTCGCCGGCCTGGTCGCCCACAACCCGCTGACCATCCCCTACGACATGACGAAGCACGGAGTCGTCGGCTTCTCCGCCGGCCTTGCGCTCTACGCCCGGCCGAAGGGCATCGGAGTGAGCGTGCTCTGCCCCGGCTACGTCGCCACCAATCTTTCCGAGAACTACCGCTTCACCGGCGCCGCGGAAACCCGTATGCCGGACCGCGTCACCACGCCCGAGGAGCTCGCCGAGCGAGTGGTGGCGGCGATCGAAGCCGGCAGGTTCCTGATTCTCAGCCAGGACGAGCACCTGGCAATCGTCCAGAGGCGATGGCAGGACATCGACCGGCACATCGCCCGCCAGCTCGAGGCTTTGAAGTCGGTCGATTAGGCACGGCCCGTCCCCCTGTGCCGGAACCGATCGCGACCCGGCAGCTGTCGCTGGAGGTGCTCGAGCCGGCGGTGATCCGGCTGCTCCTCACCGGCGACCGGGCCGGCGCCGAGCGCCGCCTGCGCGCGCCGCTGCCTCCGGGGCTGGCCGCCGAACGGGCCGCCTGGCTGCAGCGGCACCTGTCGCTCATGCAGCGCCATCCGGACCGGCGCGCTTGGTGTGCGCGGCTCATGTTCTCTTTGCGCGAGCCTCGGGAAGCGGTTGGGCACTGCGGGTTTCATGGGCCGCCGGAGGTGGTGGGCCGCGCGGAGATCGGCTATTCCGTGTTCGAGCCGTTCCGCGGCCGCGGCTATGCCAAAGAGGCGGCGCGCGGGTTGGTCGAGTGGGGCTTTGCCCACGGCCAGCGCGCCATCTTCGCTTCAGTGAGTCCGGCGAATGATCCCTCGCTGGCAGTCGTTCGGGCGATCGGGTTCCACCAGGTGGGGATTCAGGAAGACCCAGTCGATGGACCCGAGCTTGTTTTCTCGGTCGAGGCCGAGACTTTCCGGCGGCCGATTGCGTGATTGGCGCTCTGCGAGGTCGACGAAGCGCTGGTCGAGCAGCCCTTGTCGCTGGTCTCAGGATGAGGCGTAACGTGGGCGCAATGATTGCAGTCACCGATCCGGCCAAGGAGCTTATCCGGCACCTGGACCGCCCCACTGACGGCGTGCTCAGGCTCGAGCCCACCGAGGAAGCCGGGCTCGGGTTCGTGATGGGTGAGCCGAAAGAGGGGGACCAGGTGGTCGAGGCGGGCGGCGAGGAGCTCCTCCACATCAACGGCTTGATCAGCCAGGCCCTCGACGGCGCCGTTCTCGACGCCGTGGAGACGCCTGAGGGAATGAGCCTCACCCTGGAGCCGCCGCAGCGCCGCGACGACGGGACCGGCCCGGGCTGACGAGCAACTACCTGTAGCTGATCCCACACGCCCGCTCCCAGCACGGCGGGTTCGGTTACTTTGGCGCGGGATGGCTTTCCTCGATCGCTTCCGCGCGCGGCGTCGATTGGCTGTGGTCCTCAGCGGGGGCGGCAACCTCGGCGCCTTCCAGGTCGGCGTTGTCGACGCCATGGCGGCCCATGGGATCGTCCCCGACCTGCTGGTCGGAACCAGCGTCGGAGCTATCAATGCCGCCTTCTGGGCCTTCAACCCGGGGCCGGAAGCGGGGGTCCAGCTGCTCGAGATATGGCGCCAGGCGGCTCGCCAGCCGCTTTTGCGCGGGGGCCGGGTCGCGGTCCTACGCCGCCTGATCGGGCGCGCCAATCACCTCTTCGGCGCCGAGACTCTCTCGTCGCTCCTGCATGGAGCGCTGCCCGGCCCCGTGCTCGTCGAGGAAGCGGAGATACCGCTGGCCATCGCGGTCACGCAGGCGGGCACCGGGGAGCGGCGGGTCTTTCGATCAGGGCCGCTGCACGACGCCATCCTCGCCTCCTCCGCCGTGCCCGGCGTGTTTCCTCCGGTGCGGGTCGATGGGGTCAGCTACATGGACGGAGGCGTGGTGGCCAACCTCGACCTCGACTCGGTCCTCGAGGCTGAAATCGGCCAGGCGCTGGCGGTGGACGTGATGGGCCTCCACACCGAGGCAGATCCGGTCGACCTCTGGGAAATGCTCCAGCGCTCGGTCGTCTTCGCGCTTCGAACCCAGGCCGACCTCAGGGTGCGGGCGGTGGCCGGGCGGGCGCGGGTGGCGGTGCTCCGGCCGCGTATGCCGTCCCTTCCGCTCCTCGGCGACTTTCGCCGGATGGAGGAGATGGTCGACTGGGGAAGGCGGGCCGCCGAGCGCTTCCTGGCTGCGCATCTCGACCCCCGAGGCCGCGTCATCCCAGGCTTGATGGAGTCCGAGCAACCCGCCTATCTCTAGCGGCCGCTACGCGACCGTCTCCCGCCAGCCGGCGCGTTCGACGCTGGACAGCGGCGCCAGCAGCAGCCAGCCGGCAAGACCGGCCGCGGCCAGCAGCGCGAACCCGAAGCGCCAGCCGAGCCAGGTGACGGCGGCGCCGAAGGCGATCGGCGCCACCGTCCCGGACACGAACAGAAACGTGTTCTGGAATCCCATCGCCGCGCCCGCCCGCTCCACGCCGGCGAGCTCCCCGGTGGCGGTGAAGGCCAGGCCGTTGGTGCTCATGTTGACCACGGTGGTGATCAGCAGGACGGGCACCAGGAGCGCGATCGGCGCGTCGACCAGGACCGCGCTCAGCGCCAGGAGAGCCGCCCCCGTCAGGGCGAGCCACCGCATGGGCCGGATGCGCTCTCCAAGGCGGTCGGACCAGGCGCCGGCGCCGACCCGCGCGGCCGCTCCGAGGAACTGGGAAGCGGTGAGGACGGCGGCGGCCGCCGCCAGGGCCCAGTGGCGTTCGCCGCTGAGGAAGAGGACGAGGTAGCTGACGAGGCTGAGCTGGCCGGCGACGATCAGCGCCCCGCCGGTCGCCAGCCGCCACAAGCGGCGGTCGAGAAGCGGGCTGCGGCCGCGGGGGGCGTGCGTCTTGCGTTCCGCGGGTGCGCGGCGCAGACCGAGGCCGCAGGCGGTACCGGCCAGCGCGCAGAAAGCGGACAGGACCCAGAAAGCGGCCGGCACACCCCAGCGAACTGCCGCCAAAGGGAGCACCAGGGCGGCCAGTCCGCCGCCCAGGGGCGTCGCCATCTGCCGGATCCCGAGCGCCAGCCCCCGTTCTCGTGCCGCGAACCAGGCCATCACCGCGCGGCCGCTGGCTGCGTTGGCGCATGCGCCAAGCAGGCCCGCAACAGCCAGCGCGATGAAGGTTGCGCTGTAGCCGTGAACCATCGCGGCCACCGCCAGGGCGGCAGCGGCGCCAAGCAGCCCCGTGGTGAGTACCGCCCGTTCTCCGAACCGGTCGGCCAGGATGCCCCAGCCGGCGAGGGCGGCAGCGATACCCAGGGCCGCGGCGCTGAAGAGGGCGCCGGTCTGGACGAGGCTGACGGCGAAGAAGTGCTCGAGGGCCGGCCCGATTGACGGCAGTCCCTGGTGGAAGGATGCCAGTGCCGACTGGGCGAGGACCCCGATCGCCAGAACCAGCCAGCGATAGCCCAGCCTCAAGTTTCCAGGATGACCCCCGAGGTCGTGGCGCTCAGCACGCGTGCCTCAGCTTCATCGGGCAAAACGGTAGCGCCAGGCATTGGCGACCAGGGTGCGGCGGTCGAGTCCCAGCTCGCGCTGTGCCAGTTCGAGCTCGGCCGAGAACGTGGTCCCGACGAAGGCCGGGTCGTCACTTCCGACGGCCAGCGGAACCCCGGCGGCGGCGAGCGCGGCGAAGTCGGGCCGGAGTCCGACCCGGCGGTTGCTGGATGGACAGACGCACAGGCAGACGCCGCGCGCCGCCAGGTCACGAAGCAGCTCGCGATCGCCCGCGGCGGTGACGCCGTGGGCCACGCGCGTGGCGCCGAGCAATTCCACAGCCTCGCGGACGCCGTCCGGCGGCCCGACCTGGCCGGCATGTGGCATCACTCCCAACCCGACCGCGCGGGCGCGAGCGAACAAATGAGCAAGCGGCGCGGCCGCGACCGCCTCGTCGCCGACCAGCCCGATGCCGCACACGCCTTCGGTCGTCAACGCGATCTCGAGCGCCGCCTCGTTGGCGCCCGGCGCCGCTGTCCTGTCCAGCTCGACCAGCCAGCGGATCTCGACGCCGTAGTCCTCGAGCGCTCGCCGGCGGCCCTCCTTTATCCCTTCCAGCCAGTCGCCGTTAGGCGGGTGGAGAGATGGATTGAATGAGATCTCGGCGTAGGCGACCCGCTGCCGCTTCAGCTCGCCGGCGTAGTCCAGGACAACCCGCAGCAGGCCGGAGGCGTCGCGAAGCGCAGCCGCGGCCGTCGAATAGACGCGCAGGAAACCGGTGAGGTCGGAGTACTCGTAGGCGGGTGGCTCGGGCAATCCGTGACGTGCCGCCAGGTCACACGCCGTGCGGCGGGTGAGCGTGCCCTCCAGGTGGACGTGCAGCTCAGCCAGCTGGGAGGGGT
>CAZXGB010000004.1:33031-51359 GCA_964640005.1 uncultured Actinomycetes bacterium
TACTGACGCCATGCCAAGATTCTGGAGTGCGCCGCCCGCCGGCAGCGGCCGTGGCGGCCGCGCTGCTCGCCGTTTACATCCTCTGGGGCTCGACCTATCTGGGCATCCGCTACGCGATCGACTCGCTGCCGCCGTTCACCATGGCGGCGGCGCGCTTCGTGCTCGCGGGCGGCCTGTTCTTCCTCATCGTCCGCCTGCGTACAGGAAGCCCCACCAAATGGCAGCACTGGCTCGGCGCGCTCGTGGTCGGCACCCTGATGCTGGCGATCGGGAACGGAGCCGTGGTCTGGGCCGAGCAGAGCGTCCCCAGCGGGGTCGTGGCCGTGGTCGTCTCCACCAGCGCCATCTGGATGGTGGTCGCGGACCGCGCCCTGTTCGGCGTCCGTCTCCACTGGCCGCAGGTCGCCGGAATCGCCGTCGGGCTGGTCGGAATCGTAATCCTCGCCAATCCGCAAGCCAGCGTCGTTCCGGTGGTTCCGGCGCTGGTCCTCGTGGTCAGCGCCGTCTCCTGGGGATTCGGCTCGGTGCTTTCACGGCGGGTGCCGATGCCCTCCAGCGTCGCCATGGGCAACGGGATGCAGATGCTGATGGGCGGGCTCGTGTTCGTTCTCATCGCGCTCGCCGCGGGAGAGCCTTCGCGTCTCCATCCGGACAGAGTGACCGCCACCTCTGTGTTCGCCCTCGCGTATCTGGGGCTCGCGGGCCTGATCGCGTTCACGTGCTACATGTGGCTGATCCGGGTGGCGCCGGTGGTGCTGGTCTCGACCCAGAGCTACGTCAGCCCGGTCGTGGCGGTCCTGCTCGGCGCCGTCATACGTGGCGAGGTGCTCACCCCCCGGGAGACGATCGCGGGCGCGGTCATCCTGGCCGGAGTCGTGCTCATCGCCTCGGCGCCGCTGCTCGTCTCGAGGGGCCGGGCCGGCGATCTGCGAGCGGGCCGCGCCGCCTAGGATCGGCCGCCCGAGCCGCCGCCGCGCTTGGCCTTCTCCTGCGCGGTCACGACGAGCACGAGGCCGCCGAGCACGCCACCCTCGAGGAGGCCGTAGACGATCGACCGCAAGAGCGGCTGGTTGAAGGGACCGAGATTGATCAGGAACATGAGCACCACCAGCGTCGGGAGGGCGATCAGGGCCTGCGTGCGCCGGCTCAGCGCCTCCCACCGCTTCACGATGGGGTTCGGCTGCCTCTGGCTCATCGACCCAATGATGCCGCCCTCCAATTCGCGACGTTGACACAAACCGATACGCCGACGTATCAGATCGGCCATGACGCGACTTCTGGCGGTGCTCGCCGCCGCGCTGGCCCCGGTCGTGCTGCTGCCCTCGCCGGCCGCCGCCGCGACCACGACCTACCACGTCGTCCGCGATGTCCGGATCACGATGGACGACGGCGTGTCCCTCGACTCCGATCAGTACATCCCCGACCAGGGCTGCCCGTGCCCGGTGATCCTGGTCCAGACGCCGTATCGCAAGAGCGATACCGCGGTCGCCGAGGCGAATCCCGTATTCCCACAGCACGGCTACGCGGAGATCGCCGTTGACGTGCGCGGCACCGGTAGCAGCGAGGGCTACTGGGACTCGTTCGGCCCGCGCGAACAGAAGGACAGCGTCGCGCTCGTGCGCTACGCCGCCGCGCGCAGCTTCTCGAATGGGCGCATCGGACTGGCCGGCGTCAGCTACTCGGCCATCAACCAGTTCCTGACGGTGGAGCAGCCGGGCACCAGCGCTGTCCAGGCGATCTTCCCGATCGTCCCCATGGCCGACTCCTACCGCGACGTCACCTTTGCCGGCGGCAACACCGACTCCGGCTTCATACCGCTCTGGCTCGGCCTGGTCAGCGGCCTCGGGGCGGCGCCCGCGGATGACGCGATGACGCAGCCCGCGGTAGCCCTCAACGCTCAGTCGCAGCACCTTTACAACCTCACGCGCTTCCAGGCGCCGGTGCTGGCGGACTCGACGTCAGGCCGCTATGAGTCGCAGCTTCCCGCTCAGGTCCAGACTTATCCCGACCAGGCCTACGACGGCGCCTTCTACCGCGTCCGCTCGCCGATCACGCACGTCGCCGACGTAAGGGTGCCGGCCTTCATCGTGGGCGGCGAGTACGACCTCTTCCAGCGCGGTGAGCCGATTCTCTTCAACGCCCTCCACCTGCCGGCTGGTCAGAAGAAGCTGCTCTTCGGCCCCTGGTACCACGCGTCGGCCGGGTCGGGTCTGCCGGCGGCCGACTCGCAGGGCCGCGTCATCCCCGATCTGAACTCGCTCCAGGTCGCCTGGTTCGACCACTGGCTGAAAGGGGCCGCCAATGGCATCGAGGGCTTCCCGGGAGTCGAGACTTACGTGCAGGGGCCCAACCGGTTCGAGCCCAACAGCGCGTTCCCGGCCGTCGGCACGCGCTACCAAAACTGGTATCTGGGCGCGGGCGGGACTCTCGCCCGCTCCACACCCGGCACCGCCGCCAGCAGCCAGGTCCCGTACAACCCCGCCGCCGGGATCTGCTCTCGGTCGACCCAGCAGTGGACCGCCGGCACCGCGCAGACCTGCTCCAGCGACCAGCGGCTCAACGATGCGCAGGGGCTGGCCTTCACATCGGCGCCGATGGCCTCGCCGCTGACGATCTCCGGTCCGATCTCGGCCGATCTCTTCATCAGTGCCAACCGGGCCGACGCCACCCTCGTCGCAACCGTCGAGGACGTCGCACCGGACGGCACCTCGACGTCGTTGACGGCTGGCTCGCTGGTTGCCTCCATGCGGGCGTTGACGACCAGGCGGTGCGGCCCGGTCGTGCTCGACTGCACCGTCTACGCGGGGTCGCAGCCCGCGGTGCCCTGGCATCCGTACACGCGAGCCTCTCAGCAGCCGCTGGAACCCGGGAAGGTCTACGAGATCCGCCTCGAGGTCTTTCCGACGTCGGCCCGGATCCTGCCCGGCCACAGCCTGCGCCTGACGCTGACGGGGGCCGACCTCCCTCACGAGAGCCCCACTCTCTCGACCCTGGCCGACTCGACCGGCGCCATCACCGACGTCTGGTTCGGGGGCGCGCGCAGCTCCTCGCTCTACATCGGCTCGGCTTAGTTTGGATCGTTAGCCCGCCCCGTGCGGGCAAGGCGGCGGGCCTCGCGCAGCGGCGCCGGCGTGCGTTTGTCGAGCAGGGGCTCGACGAGCGACCTCGCCGTCGCCGCGTCCGTCCGCCAGCCGGGATGGACCCAGATACCGCGGTTTGGGCCCAGTCGCATAGCACCGGCGCCGCCTGCCAGCAAGCGATCGGTGACGCCGATCGTCGGCAAATCCAGGGCCCAGCCCAGGTGCAGCGCGAGTCCGGCCGCGCGCGGATGATCGGCGCCGGTGGCGTTGACGATGAGAATGTCGGGGAGCCGATCCAGCGCGCGCACCGCCCGCTCGAGGAGAGCGCCCTCGCGCAGGGCGAGCAGGCCCGGTTGGTAGGGCGCGGGGAAGTGGCCACGCAGCACGACCCAATCCAGCACGCGGCCGCTCCGCATAGCGACCGCCGCCACCCAGGCCGGATCACCGGGTGCTCCAGTTCCGGCCAAGCCGCGCCGCGTAGCGGCGAAAACCGCTCCCACGTTGGGTTCCTTGGGAGGTGTCCACAGGGCAGCATTCGCGGCTTCCTCCGCCACTCGGACCTGGAGCCGCTCGAGCTCCTCCGCGGAATCAGGCCAGCTGCTCGGCAAGCTGCTCGGGCGTGGTGACCGGCAGCCGGCAAGTGAAGCGCTCGCAGACATAGGCCGCAGCCGGTGCGCCGTCGGTACCGCGGCCCTCGAGCAGCGCAACCGGCGCCTCTCCGGGCGGGCCGGCGGCGACGACCAGCCGTGGCCGGAATCCCTTCCAGGCGACGTCGAGGAGCGGCTGGCGGGCTGACGCGGGCTCGCCCACGATGGCCAGCTCGCGGGCCGGGCCCAGGTAGAGATCGAGAGCGGCGAGCGCCGTTCCAAAGGCGGTGGGCGCGCGCTCCAGGAGCCTCTGAATCGCGCGCAGCGCTGCCGCGGCCTGCCCTTCAAGCTCGCCGTCGCCGGTGAGCAGCGACAGCCGCAGCAGCACTTCGACCGCAAGCGAGCTGCCCGCCGGCACGGCGTTGTCGAAGAGGTCGCGGGGCCGGGTAAGGGGAGTGCCCACGTCGGCGGCGGTCTGGAAGAAGCCGCCTCTCTCAGGATCGCCAAAGAGCGGTTCCAGCCCTCGACCGAGGCTGAGCGCCGCCTCGATCCAGCCCGCCTCGGCGGTCGTCTCCCACAGCGTCAGGCAGGCGAGCGCCATGCCGGCGTGATCGTCGAGGAAGCCCGGGCCGCCCGCTCGCCCGTCTCGCCAGGAGCGGAGCAGGCGTCCATCGGGCCGCCGCATCTGTTCGAGGACGAACTGTCCCGCCGCGGTCGCGGCTTCCACGTAGCGGGGCTCCCGGAGCACGCGGCCAGCTTCGGCGAAAGCGCGGATGGCCAGCGCGTTCCAGGCGGCGAGGACCTTGTCGTCGGTCGCCGGCCGCACACGCTGCTCGCGGATCGCGAAGAGCTCGCGGAGCACGCGGTCGTCCGGCCGTGAGGCGTCCGCCGCCTCAACTCCCTGTGGGTGCCACAGGATGTTGGCTCCTTCCCAATTTCCCTGCGGAAGCGCGCCGAACCACTCGTTGACGCCGCGCTGCGCCAGTTCATCGAATGGCCACACGAAGAAGCGGCCCTCCACGCCTTCCGAGTCCGCGTCCTGAGCCGAAAAGAAGCCGCCCTCCGGATGCCGCATTTCGCGGAGGAGGTAGTCGAGCGTCGAGCGCACGACGCGCTCATACGCCGGGCGACCGGTGAGCTGGAAGGCGTGGAGGTAGGCGAGTGCCAGCTGAGCGTTGTCGTAGAGCATCTTCTCGAAGTGGGGGACCAGCCAGCGGCGGTCGGTCGAGTAGCGATGGAATCCCCCGCCCAGCTGGTCATGGATGCCGCCGGCGGCCATGCGGTCGAGCGTGCGCAAGGCCATGTCGAGTGCGCCTGGCCGGCCGCGCAGGTGGCTCCGGAAGAGGAGCTCGAGCAGCATCGGCTGCGGAAACTTAGGCGCCGGTGAGAATCCTCCCCACTCGGCATCGAACGACTCCTCCAGGGCCTGTGCGGCGCCGCTCAGCAGCTTTTCCGTGAGCGGCTCGCGCGCCGCCGCCAGGCCGTCGCTGCCCGTGATCACAGCGGCCACCTTGTCGCTTTCGGCCACCAGATCAGCGCGGCGCGTGCGCCAGAGCTCCGCCAGCGTCGCGATCAGGCGCGGGAAGCCGGGCAGGCCCTGGCGATCGCTGGGCGGGAAGTAGGTTCCGGCGTAGAAGGGCTTGAGGTCGGGCGTCAGAAATACCGTCATCGGCCAGCCGCCGCGCCCGGTGAGCGCCTGCACCGCGTCCATGTAGATGGCGTCCACGTCGGGCCGCTCCTCGCGGTCCACCTTGATGCACACGAAGCTTTCGTTCATGAGGCGCGCGGTCTGCGGATCCTCGAACGATTCGTGGGCCATGACGTGGCACCAGTGGCAGGCCGAGTAGCCGACAGAGAGCAGGATCGGGCGATCCTCGGCCCGAGCCCGCTCGAGCGCCTCCGGTCCCCACTCGTACCAATCGACCGGGTTGTCCTGGTGCTGCAGCAGGTAGGGGCTGGTCGCCGTGGCCAGACGGTTCGACACGGTTTCGACTCTACCCCGGCGTCGGCGTGCGTTCAGGCGCCGGCTCGGGTTCCTTACCCTTGATCAGTTGACCACCCTCCAGGCGCTCTTCATGGGCCTCCTCCAGGGCGCCACCGAGCTTTTTCCCGTCTCCTCTCTAGGGCACGCCGTCATCGTGCCCAGCCTCTTGCACTGGAGCTACCGGCAGTCGGACAAGGCGTTCGTTCCCTTCCTCACGCTCCTTCACCTCGGCACCGCCACCGCTTTGCTCATCCTCTACTGGCGCGACTGGGTCGCCATCGTCTCCGGCTTCTTCCGCGCCTCCTTTCGCGGCCGCATCGAGACGCCGGCGGAGAGGCTGGCGATGCTGCTGGTGGTGGGCACGATTCCCGGCGGCGTCATCGGCTTCATCGGTGAGCAGACGTTCAAGAACTTCTTCTCCTCGGCCCGGATCGCGGCCGCCTTCCTGGTCGTAAACGGGCTGATCCTCCTCGGCACCGAGATGCTGCGCCGGCGCCGGGAGCGCCAGGCGGCCCACGAAGGGCCTGACCGGGCCACGCAGGAGGCGACCTTCGGCGAAGCGCAGGGAATCTCTTTCGGAGCCGCTGCCGTGGTCGGCGCCGCTCAAGCGCTGGCCCTGGTGCCCGGCATCTCGCGGTCAGGCGTGACCATGGCCGGCGGCCTGCTCGCCGGGCTCCGGCACCAGGAGGCGGCCCGCTTTTCCTTCCTGCTCGCGACGCCCATCATCGCCGCCGCGGGCGCGCTCGAGGTTCCGCAGCTCTTCGGTTCCGGCGCCCCGCTCGGCACCTACGCGGCGGCGGCAGTGGTGGCCGGCCTGGCCGCTTACGCAAGCGCTCGCTTCCTGATCCGCTGGTTCCGCGAGGGCCGCCTCGACCCCTACGGCTGGTACTGCGTGGTGGCTGGGCTGGTCGCGCTGGCTCTGCTACGGTAGTCGCCGATGAAAACGCTACCTGTGGCGCTTGTCGTCCTTGCCGTCGTCTTCGCGATCCTCGCCGTGCTCTACTACGTTGGCGCGATGCAGCTCTTCACTTCGACCGGGAGCGGTGGCCATCCGAAGCACGCGATCATCCTGGCCGTGCTCGCCATCCTGAGCCTCGTCGGCGCCAATTTTGCGCGCCGCCAGCCTGCCTGAGCGCGACCGTCTTTCTAGTCCGGCACGCCGACGCCGGCGACCCACGCGAGTGGCGGGGCGACGACCTCAAGCGCCCGCTCTCGCGCCGGGGCCGCCGGCAGGCGGCCGCCCTGGCCAGTGAGCTGCCGCCGCTGGGCGCGCTCCGGGTCCTGTCCAGTCCCTACCTCCGCTGCGTCGAAACGGTGGAGCCACTGGCGGCCGCCCTCGGCGTCGAGGTCGAGCTGAACGAGGACCTCGCGGAAGGCGCCGATCTGCGCGCACTCGACCTGGCGCGCCGAGCCGGGAACGGTGCCGTCCTCTGTACGCATGGCGACGTTGCGGTCGACATCTTGCGACTGCTTCAGCGCCAGGGCGCCATCAAGGGCGAGGTTCAAGCGCAGAAGGGGTCGACGTGGGTTCTCGAGCTGGACGGCGAACAGGTGCTGAGCGGGCGCTACCTGCCGCCTGGCAAGTAGGTGTAGGAGTCTCGGACCCCTCCGTCGCCGCTGCGCGGCGACACCTCCCCGTCACGCGGGGAGGGGACGTAAACCTAGAGGGCCAGGCTGGCGGCCAGGGCCCTGACTCGCGACTCGATCTCGTCCCGGATCAGGCGCACCACGTCGAGCGGCCGGCCGGCGGGGTCCGCCAGCTCCCAGTCCTCGTAGCGCTTGCCGGGGAAGAAGGGGCAGCTGTCCCCGCAGCCCATGGTGACCACGACATCCGCCTCGAGGACGTCGCCTTCGGTGAACGCCCGCGGCCTGACCGTCCCCAGGTCGACGCCCTTCTCGGCCATCGCTGCGACGACTGCCGGGTTGAGCTCGTCGGCCGGCGCGCTGCCGCCGGAGCGGATCTCGACCCGGTCGCCCGCGAGCCGCTGTAGGAATCCCGCCGCCATCTGGCTCCGGCCGGCGTTGTGGACGCACACGAAGAGCACCACCGGCCGGCGAGCCAGGCGGCCGACCAGCTCCTCTGAGGAAGCAGCCGGCTCGTCGCCGGCCCGCTCGACCATGCGGTAGACGTCCGCGGCGCCCTCCAGGATCCGGGGCGTAAGGCCCACCGAGTCGAAGGTGGCAGCGATCTCCTCCATCTCGCCGATCCAACGTCCGGCTTTGGGCGGCACATTCCGCAGCGAGCGTTCGGCGTACTCATAAAGCAGGGGCGCGCTCTCCGCCAGCTCGGCGCGCAGCTCGGCGGAGACGCCGAGGCGCTCGGCGGCAACCAGGAGCTCCGTCGCCAGGGCGGTGGTGCCCTTGGTGAAGGAGGCGTAGCACATCTTCAGCGCCGACGCCCGTCCCTCCGGGCCGCCGATGTCGCGCACATCCAGGGCTTCGCCGACGAGGCCGGTCAGGTCGGGCGCGTCTGGTCCGGAGCTGTAGAGAACGGGCCGCGGCGGCACGCCGATGATGCCTACATCCACGAATCGGGCGCCTGCCGCTCGTACGATCCCACCCACACGGTGGGCGGTGTGGGGGGCCACGGCGTTGCAGTCGGCGTAGAGCAGGTTTCGCCGAGGCGGCAACGCCGCCACCCGCTGAGCCAGTTCGACCGCCCGGGCCGGTGGCAGCACGGAGAGGAAGAGGTCGGCGCCGGCCACGAGAGCTGACAGCGGGAGATCCTCGGCGCCCGCCTCGGCGGCCCGGCGGCGGCTGCTGTCGCTTCGGCCCTCGAGGGAGGTCAGCACGCGGTGGCCAGACTCGGTCAGGCGGGCGGCCAGGCAGGCGCCCATCTCGCCCATGCCGACGATCCCGACCACGGCCACGCGGTCAGGATAGGGCGGGCGCGCGGTGATCGTGCATGGCGCCGGCCCAGCGGACCAGAGCGGCCGCCAATGTGCGCGCCCGCTCGGGTTGCCGGAGGGGGCGCCGGCGGCAAGCGGCGACTTCGACCTGGAGCGCGGAGAAGCCGGCCGCCTGCACGGACGCCGTCACCGTTCCTGGGTGGAGCGCCGGGAAGGGATCGCCGGTGATACAGGTGAGCCGGTGCTCGGCAAGAGCGGCCTGCAGTCGCGCCGCCGCCGAGCGGCTGACCGCGCTGGGGAGCGGACCGAGCCCGATTACGACGTCGACGCCGTGCTCATCACCCATGCCGTGAAGATCGATCACCAGGTCGCCAGGCTCCAGGGCCTCGAGGAGCGCCACCCGGAACGGCGTTGGCCCCTCGTGCCAGTTGGGGTCGTCGGCTGGGAGGCCGGTGGAGGTCAGGACGCGTGCGGATGCCTCGATCGCGAGGAGCTCGGCCAGGCCGCCAGTGCGGATGTCGGCGCGCTTGATTGCGCCGCCGCGGAGGTGCCGGACGGAGTGGGGGGCGGTGAAGACGACAGGCGCCGGACCGTGGGTTGCGTGATGAAGGGCGCCCGGCAGATCGCCGTTCGCCTGGTACCGCTCATCGAGAGCAATCCAGGTCGCGACGGGATCGGGCACTCAGAAATGATGCGCCAGGCGCGCTAGCGGTTGGTCCTCGGCGTAGTGGCGGGGCCGGGCGTGCGGGCGGGGGTGGCAGCCGGCGTAGGCGTCGCGCTCCTGCCTATGACTCCGCCGCCCGGGGCCCGGGCGATCGCTGGTGGGGTGGTGGCCGTTTGGCGGGGCGCCGCCAGCACCAGCCAGGCCAGGAGGGCGAGGGCGCCCGCGCCCACGATCGCCGGCAGCCGGGAGCCGTGGCGCGGTGCCGGCCAGTCGCCGGTCGTCTGTGGCGACGATAGGTAAGCGCGACGCTCCGGTGTCAGCGTGATGCCCTCGGCGCCGGCCCCGGCCCAGATTGCGTTCGAGTAGATGAACGCCTGGAACAGCAGCAGCACCGCCAGCGCACCGGTAGCAAAGTTGGGCGCCCGGATGAACATGACCAGCGCGGCCCCCGTCGCGACCGCCGCGATCGCCGTCTCGGTGGCCGAGGACCTGATCGCCGCCAGCACCGGATGCGTGCCTTCACGGACCTTTGGCGTCCGGAGGAAGGCCTTGCGACCGCCCGCGAGGCCACTCAGGCACGCCAGCGCCACCGTCCAGCTCAGCGCGAACCACTCGCGAAGGGCGCCGAAGGCGTCTCGCCATGTGCAGTTCGTGGCGACCTTCATGGCCCATAGAGCGCGGCCGACGCCGGTGATCAAGTTGGCGAGCGGGACGACGATGGCGGCGCCCGCGATGACTCGAAGCGGTAGTTGGGCGTGGAGGGCGGTGGCGAGCGCGGTCGCCACCAGGACGAACGTAAAGCAGGCGTTGAGCAGATCACCGAACCACTGCACGCTCCCCAGCAGGTAGTGGATGCGCTGGGCTGTGGTGAGGTGCAGCCGGTGGTCCGCGAACGGAACCAGCTCGCGCCAGTGGCGGCGCAGGATCTGGATGCCACCCAGCGCCCAGCGGAAGCGCTGCTTCTTGAGACCGTCGAAGTTCAGCGGCATCATTCCACGACCCCAGGGGCGGGGCACGTAGACGCCGTGCAGACCGCGTCCGAGCAGGCGCAGGCTGGCCTCGGCGTCCTCGGTCACGACGTCGATGTTCCAGCCGCCGATCGCTTCCAGGGCCTGGCGGCGGATGAGCCCCATGGTCCCCGCGAAGATGATCGCGTTGCGGTGGGCGCGGGCCGGCATCGTGATCACGAAGAAGTAGGCGTAGCTGTAGAAGAGGGCTCGCAGATAGTCGTCGTCTTCCCAGTTGCGGTAGTCCTGTGGCGTCTGGACGAAGGCGACGTCAGGGTCGGCGAAGTAGCCGACGGTGGCCCGCAGAAAGCCCGACGCCACCCTGTAGTCGGCGTCCACGATGCCCAGGATCTCGACGTCCGGTGGGAGCCGTCGCGTCGCCTCGTTGAGGGCGCCTGCCTTGTAGCCGGGCCAGTTCTCGAGGTGCATGAACTGGAACCGAGGGCCCAACTTCTGGCAGAGCTCTTCCAGCGGCCGCCAGGTCGCCGGATCGGGGGTGTTGTTGTCGACGACCTGCACGATCAGGTTGTCGTAGTCGACCCGCGCCAGCGTCTGAAGCGTCTGCTGGACCACCTGCACGGGCTCGTTGTAAGTGGGAACCTGGAGGGCGACCCGCGGTCGGTAACCGGGGTCGGGAGGAGGGAGTGGCGGAGTGCGGCGGGTGAGGACGTCGACGATCTCGAAGGCGTACGACAGCGAGAGCGCCAGCGCCGACATCTCGAGCACCAGCAGCAGGAGCGAAGCGACGATTCCCACGGGGCCCAGGCCCTCGCCGAAGGTGAGCACGATCGAGTAGGCGATGTAGGCGAGCGCACCCAGTGCGGCCATCGCGAAGAGCTGAGACCCGAGCCAGCTCCAGGACCGTACGGCCAGCCGCGTGGCGGCGGTGCCCGCGATGCCGATGGCGAGCAGCCAGGGCAGCAGGGAAGGGGTGCCGATGATCACCATGACCACCAAATAGGCCGCGATGACCATGGCCACCAGGCCCAGTGGCAGGCCGACCCAGATCCGAGCCGCGGCTGTCCTCGGAAGCACCGTGACGATCGTGGAGGTCACGATCGAAGCCGCCAGGAACAGCAGAACTACAAGAAGCAAGTCCTTCCGACTATGGCGAAGTCGGGCGGTTTCATGCTTTCGCGGTCCTCCATCAAGCGTTTAATTGGCGAACCGTGGCAGAGCCGGCTGGAGCGTCTAAGGAGAACCGCCGCCAGGACCTCGTCCTGGCCGCCTTCAACCTGATCGCCGAACGTGGCTTCGAGGGCCTGCGGACGCGTGACGTCGCCGCCCAGGTCGGCGTCAACATCGCCACGCTGCACTACTACTTCCCCACCAAGGAGGCTCTCATCCGCGCTGTCGTCGAGCACGCGATGAGCCGCTTTCAGACGACCCTGGCTCCGCACGGCTCGGCGGAGGACCAGCTTCGGAACCATCTGCGGGCGGTCCGCGACCTGCTCCGGAGCGAACCTCAGGTTGGCGCCGTCATGGCAGAGCTCGCGTTGCGGTCGGCGAGAGACCCGGCGATCGCGGCCATCGTCCGAGGCACGTTCGACGGCTGGCACACGACCATGCGCGGTCTCTTGAGGCGAGCCGTCACCAAGGGCCACCTCAATTCGGAGCTGGACAGCGAAGAGGTGGCGGCCCTGATAATCGCGACCCTGACGAGCCTGTGTCTGCCGACAGTCTCGAGTTCAGATCGCGGCGACCTTGCCCTGCGACAGCTGGAGACGTGGCTCGACCTCCGCTAGCCCCGCTCCCCCATCAACTGCTTGATGAGCTATGCTGGCGCTCAATCAGTTGATTGATAAGGAGGTCAGCAATGGCGGCATCGCAGCGGTCCTTTGCCAATCGGGCGCCGGGATTCGTCCTGGCAACGAACCGAATGGTCACCAGGCTCCTGTCGGCCGGCCTTCCGATGGGCCCGAACGGCGTCCTCACCGTGCGCGGGCGGAAGAGCGGGACGGCGCACAGCACTCCGGTCGCGGTCGTCGACGTCGCCGGCAGGCGGTGGATCCAGAGTCCGTACGGCGAGGTCAACTGGGTGCGCAATCTCCGCGCCGCGGGCGAGGGAACCATCACCGTGGGCAAGCGGTCCGAGCGGGTCTCGGCGGTCGAGCTCACGACCGAGGAGAAGGTCCGGTTCTTTACCGACGTGCTCGGCCCCTACATCCGCGGCATGAGGCTCGGGAAGCTGATCGGCTCGATGCTGGGGTTGGGAGACGTCCTGGATGACCCGCAGAAGGCGGCGCTGGCACACCCCGTGTTCGAGCTGCGGCCAGCCTAGAGGGCCGTTTGAGCGGCCGCCGCGTGCATGAGGCGGCGCCAGTTGAACAGACCAACCACGCTGAGCGCGGCGAAGATCGCGTAGAGGAGAGCCGTCAAGTCGAGCTGCTTGTACACGTAGAGGCCGATATAGACGAGGTTGACGAAGATCCAGAGGTGCCAGCTCTCGAAGATCTTGCGGCCGGTCAGATAGAGCGCGATCAGGCTGAGCACGGTCGTCAGGGCATCGAGGAACGGGGCCGAGTCGTGGATCGAGGTCAGGAAGACCGTCCAGCCGGCGGTGGCGGCGGCCGCGATCGCCGCCAGGGCCCCGGTGTGCCGGAGCGAAATCCGGCTGATCACCAGGGCGCCACGGCCGGCGCCTCCCCGCAGCCACGAGTACCAGCCGAACACATAGAGGAGCACATAGAGCACATTCAGTCCGGCGTCTGAGAAGAGCCTGGCGTTGAAGAAGACGACCACGTAAAGGGCGCTGGAGACGAGCTGGATCGGCCAGTTCCATACGTTCTCGCGCACCTGGAGCCACACGCCCCAGGCCCCGGTTATGAAACCGAAGGTCTCCAGCCAGTCGAAGGGCAGGACGCGAGTGGCGGCCCCCAAGGCAAGCGCGGCCGACAGAACGATTGGCACTCCGTAGGCGACCGCGAGTGTGCCTGCCGACCTTGGCCGCGTCAGCAGCGCTTCCGTCATGGACTTAGGAATCATGGCTAAAACGAGCTCGTCAGCGCCGCCACGAACTAAGGGTGCTGGTCGCTGATACGTTGGCGCCTATCACGACCCAGCCTGATCTGGCCGGAGAGCGGCCGCCGGGCGCGCTCCGCGTCGGGCTGCTCCTCGCTTTTGTCGGCCTGACCGCTTTTGGCGGTCCGGCGGCGCACGTAGCGCTGATGCGGCGGCTCGTGGTCGATCGCCGCCGCTGGGTCGATGCTGGTCTCTTCAACCGGATGTTCGCGGCCTGCAACCTGATCCCCGGCCCGAGCTCGACTGAGCTCGCGATGTGGCTGGGCTACCGATTGGGCGGCTGGACGGGATTGTTTGTCGCAGCCGCCTGCTTCATCACCCCGGCGATGCTGATCATGCTCGGACTGGCGATCGTCTATGAGCGCTTCGGCGGCTCCCGAATTGCCCATCTGCTGCTCTATGGAGTGCGGCCGGTGGTGGTCGCGATCATCGCCTGGGCGGCGCTCGACCTGGCACGCCGGCTGCTCGAGCGTCGCCTGCTCCTGGCCCTGATCCCGGTCGCGCTCGCCCTCTATCTGGTCGGGCTCAATCCGGTCCTGGTGCTGGCGATTGGCGGCCTGGCCGGGATGGTCCTCTCTGCCGCTCATGGGCGTCAGCTGGGCGCGTTCCTCGGCGGCGCGCTCTCGGTTCCGCATCCAGAACGCCTGCTTCCGCTCTTCCTCACCTTCCTCCAGATCGGTGCGCTGTCGTTCGGGAGCGGCTACGTCCTGTTCGCGTTCCTCGACGCGGACTTCGTGAAAGGCCTCGGCTGGCTGAGTTCGGCGCAACTGGTGGACGCGGTCGCACTCGGCCAGGTCACGCCAGGACCCGTGTTCACCACGGCGACCTTCCTCGGGTACCTCTTCGCAGGATTTCCCGGGGCCCTGCTGGCGACCCTCGCGATCTTTCTGCCGGGTCTCGCGCTGGTTCCCCTGCTCAACCGGGTGGTGCGGGTGGTGGAGTCGAAGCCGCCGTTGAAGACGTTCCTGGACGCCATCAACGCCACGGTTATCGGGCTGGTCGTCGCGGTGTGCAGCGAGCTCGCCCGGACCTCGCTGGTCGACGTGGTCACCGCCGGCCTGGCGATCACTGCCTTTCTCGTGATCCTTTGGCGGCCGCTGGCCGGTCCCGCCGTCGTGGCCGCCGGAGCGGCCGTGGGCCTGGCTTCCGGCTTCCTGCGCTGAAGGCTGCCGTCGAGAACAGATTTAGAGCGAATAAATAAACCGACGGTCGGTCTGATATAGTTCCTGGCGTGCCCCGCACGGTGAATGTCGAGAGCCACCAGGAGCGTCGCGACGCCTTTCTCGATGTCGCCGAGCGGCTGATCATGACCAAGGGCTACGAGCAGATGAACGTCCAGGACGTGCTGGACGAGCTCGAAACCTCAAAAGGAGCCTTCTACCACTACTTCGACTCCAAGCAGGCTCTCCTTGACGCCGTGGTCGACCGTTTCGCGGAGGCGGGCATGGCGACCGTGGCGCCGATCCTGGAGCACCCGGACCTGCCGGCCCTGCGAAAGCTGGAGCTGGTACTCGCGGGCATCGCCCGGTTCAAGGCCGAGCAGAAGGACCTCGTGCTGGCGATCATGGAGGTCTGGACCACGGACGGCAACGCGCTGGTTCGCGAGAAAACCCGCCGCCTGACGGCGCAGTGGCTGGGGCGGATCCTGTCCCGGATCATCCGGCAGGGGATCGACGAGGGAGCCATCCGGTCTGATTCGCCAGATGAGATGGCGACGGTGCTCATCTCCCTCATCCACGGTTACCAGGAGGTGGCGGGCGCGCAGTTCCTCGCCCGGCAGGCGGGGACGGTCAGCTACGCGGAGGTGCTGCGGACACATGCCGTCTTTACGCAGGCGTTCGAACGGATCCTGGGCGTTCCAGAAGGTTCGGTAACGCTGGCTGACGAGGCGACCATTCGTTTCTGGTTCGGCTGAGCGAGCCGAAAGGAGGCGGGATCCATGACGCCGGCGATCAAGACCAATGTTTTGACGAAGGACTACGGCGGTGGCAGGGGCCTATTCGACCTCGACCTCGAGGTCGGTGAGGGCGAGGCTTTCGGCTACCTCGGACCGAACGGAGCCGGCAAGAGCACGACGATCCGGCTGCTCATGGGTTTGATCCACCCGACCCGTGGCTCAGCCGCGGTGTTCGGGCACGACTGCATGGCGGAATCGGTTGAGGTGAAGCGCTTGGTCGGCTACGTCCCAGCAGAGCTGCCGCAGTTCGGCGGGCTCAGGGGGGCGGACATCGTCGGCCACTTCGGCGCTCTCCGGGGCGGCGTCGACCAGGCGCGGGTCAAAGAGATCACCGAGCGGTTGGACCTCGACCTCCACCTCAAGTTCCGCGATTACTCCACGGGCAACAAGCGCAAGCTGGCGGTCCTGCTCGCCTTGATGCACCGACCGAAGCTGCTGATCCTCGATGAGCCGTCGAGCGGGCTTGATCCTCTCAACCAGCAGGAGTTCTTCAAGCTGCTGCGGGAGGCGCGGACGGCTGGCGCCACGCTCTTCATGTCTTCGCATGTGCTCTCGGAGGTCGAGCACGTCTGCGAGCGCGTGGGCATCATCCGGCGCGGCCGGCTGGTCAAGGTTGCGCGACTCGAGGAGCTCCATGAGATGCACGTGCGCCACGTCGAGGTGGAGTTCGCCGGCGCGCCCCAGCCCGAGCTCTTCAAGAAGCTGCCCGGCATCGAGAACCTGGAGACCAATCACCGCGCCGTCACCTTTACCGCTCGGGGTTCCTTCGAGCCGATCATCGACGCGCTGGCCGGACAGCATGTGGTCAACCTGGCCAGTCACGAACCGAGCCTCGAGGAGATCTTCCTGACCTACTACGAGGACCAGCCGGAGGAGGTGCGGAGATGATCGGCTGGATGGCGACGCGCCTGCACCGGCGGGGTCTGATCGGCTTCGGCGCCGGCGGCTTCTTGATCTCCTTCTTCTACGGCGCCGCGTTCCAATCCGCTGCAGGAACCACGGCCGCCTCACAGGCGGCCTTCGGGCGTTCGGTCAACCTGGCGGCCAAGCAGTTCGCCTTCATCATCCCGGTGCCCGTACACCCGGAGACGCTGGGTGGTTACGAGCAGTACAAGTGGCTGGCCAGCGCCGTCGTCATGATGGCGCTCTGGGCCGGCCTGGCCGGCGTGGGCGTCGGCCGCGGCGACGAGGCTCGCGGGCTGACCGAGGAATGGATAGTCAGCGGCCTCTCGCGGGCCCGGCTGCTGCTCGCGCGCAGCGCTGCCTTCGGCGTGGTGCTGCTGATCGCCTGTCTCGCTTCCGTTCTGGGCATCGCAGCTGTCGCGCCCCTCGTGCACCAGGACCCCAACTTCTGGGGGGAGATTGGCAAAGCCGCCTCGATGACCGCTGGGCTCTTCGCGTGCTACGCGATCGCGCTGCTGATTTCGCAGCTGCCGGCCGAGCGTCAGACGGCGACGGCGCTGGGCGTCGGCTCGCTGGTGCTTCTTCTTCTGGTCAACGGGATCGCCGACACCGTCGACTCGGCGTCGGGCATAGGCATCGTCTCGCCCTTCCATTGGATGGAGCAGACCACCTCGGCGGCCCCCGGCGGCACGTTCGATTTCGGTGCCACTGCCGGTCTCGCCGCGGGCGCGGCGGTCCTGATCGGGCTCACCATCCCCATCTTCCGGCGTCGCGACATCGGGAGCGGACTGTTCAACTGGCGCCTCAGCACCCGCCCTGCTCTTCGGGTGGCCTCACGCAACCCGCTGCTGCGGCTGCCGTTCACCGAAGGCCTTTGGGAGCAGCGCGTCGGACTTGCGGCGTGGGTGGGCAGCACGCTTGCGCTCGGGGCATTGATGGTCTCGGTCACGAAGTCGCTGGTCGACGCGCTCTTCGCCGACCCGAACATCGCGGCCGTGTTCGAGCAGGTGGTGCCGGGCTCCGCATACGCGTCGATGCTGGGCTTCGTGTGGTTCGGTTTCGCGCTGCTGCTGCTGGCGGGCTACGCCGTGGTGCAGGTCTCACGCTGGGCAGCACAGGACCAAGAAGGGCGGGTGGAGATGCTGTTGAGCGCTCCGGTCTCACGCTCGCGCGTCGTCGTCGAGCGTGCCCTCGAGTTCTCGGTCGCCAGCCTGCTGATCGTCATCGGGGGCTACATCGGCGTCGCGGCCAAGCTGCCCTCTGCGGGCCTCGGCCTCGACGGCGGCCACGTCTTTACCGCCTCGTTGCTGCTCTGGCCGTTCGCGCTCGCGTTCGGTGGTCTGGGTGTCGCGATTGCCAGCCGCTGGCCTCGGGTCGCGGTGCCCTTCCTGGCCGGCTTCGCGGCCGTCGAATACTTTCTCGGTGACCTGGCGCCGCTGTTCAGGTTTCCGGACTGGGTGGCCAACCTGTCGGTGTTCCACCTCTACGGCAATCCGGTCGTCGGGAATCTGTCCTGGATGCCGGCGGTCTGGATGCTGGTGATCTTCCTGGCCGGTTTCGCCGCAGCGCTCCTCCTCATGCGCCAGCGAGACGTGGCAAGCGCTTAAGGCTGCTCAGTTCGGCGCTTAGAGGCCGCGATGAGCTTGGACTAAGTCCCTTAACATGTCTGCCCTGTATTGACATCCGAACAGGCGTTCGATAGAATTTCAGGGTGATCGACGAGGGTTACCAGGGGTCAGCCAACCCGAGCATCCTGCGCGCCCTCCAGGCCATTCGCGAGATCGACGGCGAGCGTCCAGATGCGGACGCCATCCTGCTTGCCCAACTCCGAAACCAACTCGACCTCCTGCTCGCCGACGCCGTCCGTGCAGTGATCGATGCGGACCTGTTCGTCGGGTACTGCACGCCGGTCCAGTGGCTGCGCAACGAAGCCCTGCTGGCGACGGGGGTGGCGACGGCGGTCTGTGCGGTTGCGCAGGCCGACGGCCGGCTGGAGCGGTCGGTGGCGGCCATGGAGGCGGGGGAGATCGGCTTCTCGCACCTGGCCCTCCTGGCTGAAGCTGAGACCCGGCTGGGCGAAGGGTTTGACGAGGAGCGGCTGCTGAGTGCCGCCCGGATGCAGACCGTGACCGCCTTCCGCAAGACCGTCGAGCACACCCTCCACGCCAGCGACCCCGCGCGTTTTGCCGCCGATGAGGCCGAGGCACGCGAGCACCGCCACCTCAAGCTCAGCCCCCTCGAGGACGGCTCCATGTTCCTCAAGGGCTGGCTGGAGC
>CAZXGB010000005.1:0-50206 GCA_964640005.1 uncultured Actinomycetes bacterium
GCTTCCCGGCGCAGGCGCCTGACGCCGCTTATCAGGCGCACGTGAAGGTCGCGCCCCGCGATACGCGGTCGATCACGATCACGGCACCCGACCGCTACAACTCGGTCGCGGTCGCCCAGACGCCGGACGGGTCGCTGGCGGCCCAGGCGTCGGTGGCGCGCAGCCGATCGACCGCGATCGCGCTGCTGACCGACTCTCAATCGGCCGCCGACGAGCTCCAGGGCCTGCCGCTGGACGACGTCGGCGTCCGCGCCGCGTCATATAACGCGCGGACGTTCCCGGCCTCCTCCCTGGGATTGGCGCCCTACTCGGCGGTCGTGATCGACCAGTTCGACGTCCAGTCACTGAGCACCGCCCAGCGAGACGCGCTCCGCGACTTCGTCGGGCGCGGCGGTGGTCTGGTCGTCGCCGGTGGGCCCAGCTGGCGGCGAACATTGTCGTCGCTCCCGGCCGAGCTGGCGCCGCTGCACGCGACCGGTTCCGCCGCCGAGCCGCTCGCTGCCCTGGCCGCCCTGGCCGGTTCAAGAGCAGCCGCGGTCGTGACCACCGCGACGGGCGACCTGCGAACCGGCGCCTGGCCTGTCATCCGGGCCGAGGACGGCGTCCCGCTGGTCGCAAACGCGGTCTATGGCTCGGGAACCATCACGGTGCTCGCCTTCGATCCGGCCGCCGAGATCACAGGCTCCGATCTCGCCCGCGCCGCCTGGACCCAGGCGATGGGACAGGTTTTGCCGCACCGGACCGGTTACACGCCAGGCGCCTGGACGATCCCCGCGGTCAGCTTCCAGGACGCGCTCTCCTTCCCCGCCCTGCGCACGGCCGCCCTGCCCTCGCCCTGGCTGGTCGGCCCGCTTCTTCTCCTCTACCTGGTCGTCGTGGCGCCCCTGAACTACTTATTCCTGCGCCGCCGGCTGCGCAGCCCCGACCTGCTCTGGGTCACGGCCCCCATCATCGCGATCCTCTTCACGGGCGGCTTTTACTGGGTGGGTGCGGAGCTGCAGGGCGGCCTGCAGGACGAGCAGCTGCAGGTTCTGCGGCTTGGGCCCAACGGGAGCGTGGCCAGCGTCGACTATCACCGGATCCTGTTCATGCGCCGGGGCTACCACGACCTGGCCACTACGGAGGCGGCCCTGGCCGCTCCGCTCACTTTCGATCTCTCGGGCAGCGGGGCCCAGAGCCAGGGCGGGTGCGGCGATCGCTGCACGCTCGCCCTTTCCGGTCTGCCGTCCGGGGAAGAGCATGTAGTCCCCACCCAGCACCCGCTCGTCATCGAACGCGGAGTGGTCTACGGTGGAGTGCGGATTCTGGGTACGGCCTCGGTGAGCCGGCAGCCGATCTCGATCGAGACGCACCTGCAATCGGTCGGCGGCAGGGTTACCGGAGAGATCGACAACACCGGGGAGCGGCCCGTCCATGGCGTCGTGCTCTATTCGGTCGAGAACGGCGTCTACCACCGGACGCCGCTGGCCAGCCTGGTCGCACCCGGCGCCCGGGTCCAGGTCACGTCCCAAGGAGCGCTGTTCGACGGCGATCCCGACGCTCCGGCCGCTGGCTCAGGCGGCCCGCCGGACCCGGCCACCCGGATCTCTCGCGCCGTCGGTGCCGAGCTGCTCGGCGAGGGCTCCCAGAAGGCCTGGGTGGTCGGCTTCACCGAGCCAGTCACCTCCGTTCTGACCGTCGATGGGACAACGCCGGCGCGCAACGCGACGACGGTGTTCGAGACGCCGGTTACCGTCGAGCGGGCTGACGGTCCCGTGAGCGACTGGGCCACCCGGCGCCTGGTCGCCTCGGCCGGCGACCGGTCACGCGGATTCACCGACGTCTACGACCTGCAGCTGCCAGCCCGGCTGCCGAGCTCAGTCCAGGTCGGCTACGACCACGCGCAGTTCGGTGCGGTCGAGGTGTTCGACTGGTCGTCGGGCGCCTGGCACACCGACGGCTGGCGAGATGATCCCAACGACAGCACGCGTGCTTTGCGGCAGCTTTCTCCGTCAGAAGTGCTGGCCGCCGCCGGCGGCTCGCTGAACCTGGTGCGGCTCCGCGTCAAGGAGCCCCGGATCGGCTGGGGCGCCAACCTGTACGTCTTCGGATCCTGAAAGCGACCCGGGACGCTAGCCGCGCGACATTCCAAACGTGGATGCGCCCGTAGATCCACGCCTCCGACTCTCGCCCAAACGTGGATCCGCCCGCAGATCCGCGCCTCCGAGGGTTATTGCCCCGCGCCGGTGGACGTTCGACCTCCGGTGCGGACGTCGGCAACCTTGCCGCCCTGGTCGAGCCAGATCAGCAGGACCGAGGAGCCGGCGTTGCCACCCAGCGAGTAAACGTAGGCCCCGTCATCGAGCCGGCCCAGGAACTTCTGCCGGGTGTAGACCGGGTCCTTGGCCGCGAGCTTGGCTATGCCCTCGTCACCGTCGAGACCGGCGCTGTGGAACTGGGCTTGGATCGCGGAGTCCAGGCAGCCCCAGCTGCCCTTGACGGCCTGCCGGCTCGCCATCGCATTGGCGAAGAGATCGGCGCAGTTCGACGAAGCGCCCCCGACCGACCCTTTGGGCGCTCCTGGCGCGGCGCAGCCCGCAACCACCACCGCCAGCGCCGCTGCTGTGCAAGCGAGCGCCTTCATCAAGATTCACTCTACCGCCTTCTTGATACGCACTACAGCACCAGAAGTGATAGCGCTGTTGACGCTTCCGCGCTACTCGAAGATTGACGTGGTCACTGCTAATTTCGACCACCTACGCCAATGATCTCGTTGCGGTGTAATCTTGTAATCCATGGAGCAGACACAACTCGAGACGATCGGCGGTTGGTTTGCCGGAAGGCTCCCGGACGGCTGGTTTACGGGAGCGCCCAGGGTCACCTACGAGGAGGGTCAGCTGAAGGTGGTGGGCAGCCTGGCGCCACCGGCCCTGGCGGACGGCGCCTCTGACGCCAAGCGAGCCGGGGCCGAGGACGGCCGCATCTCGCGCTTCCGCGAGGAGACCCGGCGGTACCGCATCTGGATTGCGCGCGAGGCCGAGCGCCGGTTTGACGTGCTCGTGCAGTGGGGCGCAACCTGTGGCGGGACGACGACAGCGTTTACGCCCGGCGGTTCCGGACGTCGCCGCGGCGAGGACAAGGGTGGCGGAGAAGCCCGCCAGGTGGAGATCTGATGGCTGTCAGAGACCTGTTGCGCGGACCCGAGGCCTCGGAGGAGGAAGCGCTTGACGCTTACTCCTCCACCGTCAGCCAGGTGGCCGAACGCGTGTCGCCGACGGTGGCCAGCCTGCGGGTGAGCCGAGGCCCGGCGGGCGGCGCGGGCTCCGCGGTGCTGGTCGGCGGCGACGGACTACTGGTGACCTCTGCGCACGTCGTGGATGGCGCGGCCGCAGGCGCGGCCACGTTCAGCGACGGCCAGTCGTTCCAGGTGCGTGTGCTGGGGAGCGATCCCCTCTCGGACCTCGCGCTGGCCCAAGCGGAGGGCGCGAGGCTGGAGCCGATCGAGATCGGCGACGCCGACCGCCTTCGGGTTGGCCAGCTCGTGATCGCGGTCGGCAACCCCCTCGGCTTCGCGGGCACAGTGACCGCTGGAGTCGTGAGCGCGCTCGGCCGGAGCCTGCCCACCGTCTGGGGACGGGGACGCGAGCGGCGGATCGTGGACAACGTGATCCAGACCGACGCCGCCCTCAACCCCGGAAACTCGGGGGGCGCACTGGCGGACGGTCGCGGCCGCCTGGTCGGCATCAACACGGCGGTGGCCGGGGTGGGCCTGGGCCTGGCGGTGCCGATCAACGAGACGACGCGCCGGATCCTCAACGCGCTCGGCCGGGAGGGTAGGGTGCGGCGCGGCTACCTCGGCATCGCTGGCGGCACGCAACCGCTCCCGCCGCCGGCTGCCGAGCGGCTGGGGCGGCGGACGGCGATCGGCGTGTCTGAGGTCGTCGAGGGAAGCCCCGCGAGCAAGGCCGGCCTGAGGAGTGGCGATCTGATCGTGAGCGCCGGCGGCGTTCCGATTTCGAAGACCGGCGACCTGCAGGCCCGAATGATCGGCGCCGACGCCGGACGCCCGATCGAGCTCGAGATTCTCCGGGGCGGGCGTATCGAGCGCCTCACCGCAGTCCCAAGCGTGGCTGACTAGCTGGCGGGGCGGGCCGGAATTCGGGGGCGGCCCGGCCGTGGGCGCCAGGTCACCGGTTAGGCTCGTCAGCGATGCGCGAGTTTCAGAACTTGTTCGACCTCAGCGGTCGCACCGCCCTTGTCGTGGGCGCGGCCAGCGGCATCGGCGAGGCGTGCGCCCACGGCCTGGCCGCCTTTGGCGCGCGGACCATCTGCGCCGACATCGACACGGAAGGCGCCGAGGCGACGGCAGGTGCCATCAACGGCGAGGGCGGACAGGCGTCGCCGCTCCGGCTGGACATCACGCAGCCAGAATCCTGCGAGGACGCCTTGCGTTCGCTGGGCGCGCCCGATGCGCTCGTGATCACGCCCGCGATCAACGTCCGCAAGCGAGCGTCCGACCTGACCGACGACGACGTCCGCCGTGTGTTCGAGCTCAACCTGGTCGGCACCTTTCGCCTCATGCGTGAGTTCGGCCGGGGGATGGCCGAGAGCGGCCGGGGCGGCAGCATCGTCGTCTTCTCCTCCATCCGCGCGCAGGTCGTGGAGCCGGGACAGTCGATCTACGCGGCGACCAAGGCGGGCGCGCTGCAGCTGGCGCGGACACTGGCCTCCGAACTTGGCCCCAGCGGCGTCCGCGTGAATGCGGTCGCTCCCGGCGTCGTCGAGACGCCGCTCACCCAGCAGATCAAGAACAGCCCCGTCTGGTACGGCGCATACGCGGCCAAGAGCGCGCTCGGTCGCTGGGCCCAGCCTTCCGAAATGGTCGGCGCGGTCGTATTCCTGTGCTCGGACGCCGGCAGCTACGTGACCGGCTCCTACCTGGTCGTCGACGGCGGCTGGCTGGCCCAGGACGGACGCTTCACTCCGCCGCTGTAGCCGGGGGCACTACCATCCGAAACACAATCGACCCTCGGAGGAAGCAGATGGACGACCGGGACCTGCGACGCGATGCCGACGTCGTGCGGCAGCTGGGCCAGCTGATGGCCGGCCGCATCAGCCGGCGGGAGGCGCTGCGCCGCCTCGGCATCCTGGGGCTCAGCCTGCCCGTGGCCTCGTCGCTGGTCGCCGCCTGCGCCGGCGGAACCAACGCGCCCAAGACCTCGACCAAGAGCAAGCTCGTAGTTGGAATCGTCCAGGAGCCGACTTCGCTCGACCCCACCGTCGACGCCACCAATTCGATTTCGGTCACGCTGCGCGACAACCTGTATGAGGGACTTGTCCGGCTCGACCAGGGCGGCAAGATCGTCCCCCAGCTGGCCAAGACGTGGGACGTGAGCGCCGACGGCACGAGCATCACGTTCCACCTCGTGCCGGGCGCCAAGTGGCATGACGGCTCGCCGTTCACGGCGCAGGACGTCAAGTTCGCATGGGACCGCGCGCGCAGCGCCAGCGCCAAGCCGGCGAATCCGCACACTCCTTACTGGGCGCCTGTCCAGACGGTCGATGTGGTCGACGACCACACGGTCAAGGTGACGCTCAGCACCTACAGCGACAACTGGCTCTTCCACATGGCCGCCGGCTCGGCCTGCATCGTTTCCTCGAAGAGCGCTGACGGCAATCGCACCAACCCCGTCGGCACCGGCCCGTTCAAGTTCGTGGCCTGGAATCGGGGCGCCTCCCTCCAGCTGACTCGCAACGATGAGTACTGGGGCAGCAAGGCCAAGATTAAGGACGTCGAGTTTCGTTTCATCACCGACGCCAACGCGATGAACAACGCCCTCAAGGCCGGCGACATCGACGCCATCGGCCAGGTCGGCGGCCCCGAGCAGGTCGCGAGCTTCCAGCAAGACCAGAACTACAAGGTGCTCAAGGCCCAGCCGACGGGGAAGTTCATGCTCGCGATAAACAACGCCAAGGCGCCCTTCAACGACAAGCGCGTCCGGCAGGCGATCTACTCGATCGTCGACCGCAAGGCGTGGATCGACGGCATCGCCTCCGGCTTTGCCGCTCCCATCGGCAGTCACGCAGTGCCCAACGACGGCGAGCCCTACTACGTCGACGAGACTGCCGTGAATCCTCACGACCCGACCAAGGCCAAGCAGCTTCTGCAGGCCGCGGGGCAGACCAACCTGACTGTCCGTTACGCCCAGATCACCGACTTTCCCTACGCGGTCCGGGCCACCGACATCCTGGCCAGCGCGCTGCGAGACGTGGGTGGGACGCTAAAGGTGGAGCCCATGCCCTTCCCAGCCTGGCTGGCAAACGTGTTCGGCGGTGCCCAGGACTACGACCTGACGATGATCAACCACGCCGAGGAGCGCGACATCGGCAACTACGCGAACCCGAAGTACTACTGGCACTACAACAACGCGCAGGTCGCCCAATGGCTCACCCAGGCGGACGCCGAAACCGATGCCGGCAAGCGCAAGGGCCTCTATGCGCAGGTGCAAAGGCAGCTGGCGGATGATGCGGTGCACGCGTGGGTGTACTCGGCGAATTCGCTGGCCGTAATGAAGCACAACCTCGAGGGCTTCCAGCTCTACGGCATCTCGCCCTCGATGTACCTGGGGGACGCGTACTTCAGCTGATCCGGCGGATCCCGCATTGGCAGTCCAGCTGACGACCAGGCTGGCCGGTCTCCTGGCCAGCCTGGCTGTCGCCTCCATCCTCGTGTTCTTCGTCACGAATCTCCTGCCTGGCGACGTCGCCCAGGTGATCCTCGGCACCCAAGCGACGCCGGAAAGCGTCGCCGCGTTGCGCCACCAGCTTGGGCTTGATCAGCCCGAATGGATTCGCTACCTGCAGTGGGTCGGCGGGATGTTCCGCGGCGACTTCGGTAGCTCGGCGCTCACCCACTCGGCGGTCGGCCCGCTGATTCTCGAAAAGCTCTCGGTGAGCGGCCCTCTCGCGATCCTGGCGGCGCTGATCGCGCTCACCGTCTCGATCCCGCTGGGGACGCTCGCGGGTGTCCGCTATCGACAGCTGAGCGGCGCGCTGATCTCGGCGCTGAGCCTGGGCGGAATCGCCATTCCCGCCTTTTGGGCTGGGCTCCTGTTGGCGACGGTATTTGCCGTTGAACTCCACCTCGTGCCCGCGGGCGGATTCCCGGACAGCTGGACGGACGACCCCCTGGCTGCGCTCCGCAGCCTCCTTCTCCCCGCCATCGCGCTCGGCCTAGTCCAGGGCGCGGTGCTGACGCGCTACATCCGCTCAGCCATCGTCGAGGTGCAGCGCGAGGACTTCATGCGCACCGCCCGCGCCAAGGGCCTGACGCGATGGCAGGCGCTGCGCCGTCATGGCTTCCGCAACGCGGCGATCCCGGTCGTCACCATCCTCGGCATCCAGCTCACCTCACTCCTGGTGGGGGCGATCGTCATCGAGAACGTGTTCGTGCTTCCCGGCCTTGGCCGCCTCCTCTTCCAGTCGGTTGGCAACCGCGACCTGATCATCGTCCAGGACCTCGTCCTTCTCATCACTGCGACGGTGCTGGTCGTGAACTACGCGGTCGACATCACCTACCGGCTTCTGGATCCCCGGATCCGGAGCACGAGGTGACCCGCCGCCTGCCACCTTCGCTGCTCGCCGGTGGCGCGCTCGTCGCGCTGGTGGTCGCGACCGCGCTGCTGTCAGCGGTCTGGACACCGCACGACCCCAATCACGTCGTCATCGCTGCGCGCTTCCGGCCGCCCGGGGACGGCTATCTGCTCGGCACCGATCAGTTCGGCCGCGACGTGTTCAGCCGGATCATGGCGGGTGCCCGGAACACCCTGCTCGTGGGGATCGTCACGATCGTCATCGCCTTTGGACTCGGGGTGCCGCTGGGCGGCCTGGCCGCGCTCTACCGGGGGCCGCTGGAAGCGCTGACGATGCGCCTGAGCGACGTTCTGCTCGCCTTCCCGGCCATCCTCCTGGCCATGCTCTTCGCCGCCGTGTTCCGGCCCAGCACGGTCACGGCGATGGCAGCGATCGGCATCGCCTTCGTTCCCGTCTTCGCCCGCGTGGTGCGCGGCGCCGGGCTGCAGGTGATGGAGATGGACTACGTCACGGCCGCCCGTACATTCGGCAGCGGCCGCGGCTGGGTCTTCTGGCGCCACCTCCTGCCCAATGTCAGCAGCGTGCTGATCGTCCAGGCCACGATCGCCTTCGCGGTCGCGATCCTGGCCGAGGCGGCCCTCAGCTATCTCGGGCTGGGGACGCCGCCTCCCACCGCCTCCTGGGGCCGCATGCTGAGCGACAGCCAGAACTACCTCTACCAGGCACCGCTGCTCGCTCTGTGGCCGGGTATCGCCATAGCGCTCAGCGTCCTCGGCTTCAATCTACTCGGCGACGGCCTGCGCGACCTCCTCGACCCCAAGCTGGTCGAGCGCCTTCCGGCCCAGGGCTGACGCGGTGACCGAAGCTCTGCGAGTCGAGGACCTTACCGTTCGCGTTGGGCCGGCCGGGGTGGAGGCGGTGGGGCGCGTCTCGTTCAGCCTCGAGGCGGGCTCTCGCACTGGGCTGATCGGGGAGTCGGGCTCGGGCAAAACGCTGACGGCGCTGGCGCTCATGGGCCTGCTCCCCGAGTCCCTGGCCGCCACCGGCCGGGTTCTTTTTGCCGGGCGCGACCTGTTCAAGCTGAGCGAGACCGAGCTCTGCGAGCTGCGCGGCGACCGCCTGGCGATGGTCTTCCAGGAACCCATGACCGCGCTCAACCCGGTCATGAGAATCGGCGACCAGATCGCCGAGCCGCTAATCGTGCACCGCGACATGGGCCGGCGTGACGCCTACGTAGCCGTCGCACACCTCCTCGAGCGCGTCCACATCCCGGATGCGCAGGAGAAGATGCGTGCCTACCCGCACCAGCTCAGCGGCGGTCAGCGGCAGCGGGCGATGATCGCGATGGCGATGGCCTGCTCGCCGGAGGTCCTGATCGCCGACGAACCGACGACCGCCCTCGATGTGACGGTCCAGGCGCAGATCCTGCGCCTCCTCGACGAGCTGGTCGAGGAGCAGCGGTCGACGCTCCTGCTGATCACGCACGACCTGCCGGTCGTCGCCAGCACCTGCGACAACGTACTCGTGATGTACGGCGGCAAGATCGTGGAGGCGGGGACCGTGGGCGAGGTCTTCGACCGGCCGCGCCATCCCTACACGCGGGCCCTGCTGGACGCCATACCGACGGTCGACGAAGAGGCCCCCGACCGCCACCTGAAGGCGATCCCTGGCTCGGTACCCGGCCTGGGCCGGTTTCCGCCCGGCTGTCCGTTCCGCAACCGGTGCCCTAACGCCGACGCCAAGTGCGAGGAGATGCCACCGCTGGCGGCGATCGGCGACCACACGGCGGCCTGCTGGCACCCGGTACCGCCGTTATGACCGAGGACCGCATCCTCTTCGAAGTCGAGCGGGTCACGCGACGTTACCGGCTGCCGCGCACCCGGCTGCTCGGGCCCCGCCGCCACCTGACCGCGGTCAAGGACGTTTCGCTGACACTCCGGCGCGGTGAGACCCTCGGTGTCGTCGGCGAGTCCGGGTCCGGCAAGACGACCCTCATGAAGCTCATGCTCGGGCTCGAGAAGCCGGACGAGGGTCGCGTCATCTACCACGGCTCGAGCCTGACACGCGAGGTCCAGATCGTCTTCCAGGATCCCGCCAGCGCCCTCGACCCCCGGATGCGCGTCGAGGACATCATTCTCGAGCCGCTGCGCGTTATGCGGCTGCCCGGCAATCGCCGCCAGCGGCTCGGCGAGCTCCTGGACGCGGTCGGCCTGCCCGGTGGCTCTCGGCACCGCTACCCGCATGAGTTCTCCGGCGGACAGCGTCAGCGAATCGCGATCGCGCGCGCCCTCGCCCCCCGTCCCCAGGTGCTGATCGGCGACGAGCCGGTGTCCGCGCTCGACGTGAGCGTCCGGGCCCAGATCTTGAACTTGCTCGAGGATCTGCGGGTGGGCTTCGACCTCACCCTGGTGCTGGTTTCCCACGACCTCTCGGTGGTCCGTCACATGTCCGACCGCGTGCTCGTGATGAGCCGGGGCGCTGTGGTCGAGGAGGGACCCCCGCGCGAGCTCTTTCGGTCGCCGCGCCACCCTTACACGCGGCTGCTGCTGGACTCGATTCCCACGCTCAAGAACCGTCGCGCGGCCTCCCGGTAGACCTCCGCCGCGCGCACCACGTCCTCCACCTCCACGTACTCGTCGACCTGGTGGGCGATCCACTTGCCGCCCGGACCGTAGGTCACGATCGGGATGCCGGCGTCGCGCCAGAGGATGGTGCCGTCGGTGGCGCCGGGAACACCACCCCAGGCCGGGGGCACGCCATAGACCGAGCGATGTGCTTCGATCAGTGAGCGGACGACCGGATGATCCGCGGGCGTCTCCGTCGCCGGCCGGTCGTCGATGACGTCCAGCTCGAGCCCGTCGCCGAGGAGCGCCCGGAGCCGATCGAGCACGTCTGGGTGTGAGGCACTGGGCGTGGTTCGAATGTCGAGCCACGCGAAAGCGCGGTCGGGTATGACGTTGAACTGCTCGGGCCGGTTGCCGACGACGACCGTTGGCGTGATGTAGTCCCAACCGAGATACGGATGCTCGCCGTTCTCGCGCTGAAGCTCCTCCTGCAGACCGGCGGTCCGGCCGACGAAGGCGGCCAGCGGCGGGATCGGGTTGTGGCCGTGCTGCGGCATCGCCCCGTGCGCCATGCGGCCCCATGAGGTCACCCGGACGCGGAGCGCCCCCTTCTGAGCGACGCAGACCTCGCCCGCCTCCGGCTCGCAGATGATGGCGGCGGCGACACCGCTCACGCGGCCGGTCCGCACGAGGTCCTTGGCGCCGATCATCAAGCCCTCCTCGTCGACGAGGCAAGCCAGCATGAGGCGGCCTGGAAAAGGCCCAGACTGCTGCAGCGCGCGAGCCGCGAAGATCATCGCCGCCAGCCCGCCCTTCATGTCCGCCGCACCCCGACCGTAGAGGCGGCCGTCGGCTATTTCGCCGCCGAAAGGCGGGTAGGTCCACCTCGAAGGGTCGCCTTCGCTGACGACGTCCGTGTGGCCCTCGAAGAGCAGCGTCGGGCCGGGCAGCCCGCCGTCGATGGTGGCGACGACGTTCGGACGGCCCGGCTCGACCTCCCAGATGTCTGGCTCCCAACCCCACTGGCGCATTTGCCGGGCGATCAGCGCGGCAGCCGGCGCCTCGTTCCGACCGGCGTCAGGGAGGAACTGCGAGGGGATGCACACCAGCTCCTGCAGGAACCGGATCAGCTCCTCGCGCTCGATCTCCCGCGGCACCGGTAGAGAGTACCTTTCGGTGCGATGGCGATCACCGACGTGCCCGGCGTCCGGGTCGGCCACTGGTCGGACCCTGAGGCGATGACGGGCTGCACGGTGCTCCTCTTTCCTCCCGATGGGGCCGTTTGCGGGGTCGACGTGCGCGGCGCCGCGCCGGGCACCCGCGAGACCGACCTTCTGCGGCCCGACTGCACGGTCGAGCGCGTCCACGCGCTCCTCCTCACGGGCGGCTCGGCGTTCGGCCTGGCCGCCGCCGACGGCGTCATGCGCTGGCTGGCCGAGCACCGCATCGGGGTCGAGGTAGGTCCGGCGCGGGTGCCAATCGTGCCCGCGGCGGTGATCTTCGACCTCGGCGTCGGCTCGCCAGACGCCTACCCCGCGCCTGAGCACGGTTACGCCGCCTGCGAGGACGCGGCGCGCGGCGCGGGCGCTGTTTCCGGGCCCGTTGGCGCCGGTACGGGCGCCACCGTGGGCAAGCTCTTCGGCGGCTTTGCCCCTGGCGGTCTGGGCACCGCCTCCCTGACCCTGCCCGGTGGAGTCACAGTTGGCGCCCTCGCCGTGGTCAACGCGGTGGGCGATGTGGTCGACCGGAAGGGCAGCGTCCTGGCCGGAGAGGCGGATTCGTGGTCGCGGATCCTCGGTGAGGGTCCGGCGCAGCGGCCGGTGGCCGGCGGCAACACGACGCTGGCGGTGGTGGCAACCGACGCCGCTCTGAACAAGACAGCCTGCGGCCGCCTGGCAACGGTGGCCCAGGACGCTCTCGCGATGGCCATCCGCCCCGTTCACACGCCGTTCGACGGCGACACCGTCTTCGCGGCCTCGACCGGCGCCAAGGAGTGCGACCTGCTCTCACTCTCCGTGGCCGCCGTGGAGGCGCTGCGGACCGCGATCGAGCGCGCGGTAAATCGATAAGGCCTCCTCCCCACTTGATGGGGAGGTGCCTCGGCTACCTGCCGAGGCGGAGGGGCCCGCGGTACAAGCGATGCGCGAGGTCCGGGCAAGAACCAGGCAAGACTGACTGCCGTGGCGCGTTGGGACTCACGCCATGGCCGCACCCGCCTCCGCCCTACACGTTCAGCACACCGTCCCGGCGCGGGTCACTTCGGGCTCGCCCACGTGGCGCCGCAACCTGGTGGCGCTCTGGTTCGTCGAGTTCGTCTCCCTCTTTGCCTTCAGCTTCGCCACGCCATTTCTGACGATCTACATGCGACACGATCTGGGTCTCTCCGACGTCCACGAGCTCGCCCTCTGGACGGGCCTCTGCGGCGGCGCCGTTGGCATCGCGATGGCGGTCGCCGCACCGATCTGGGGGGTGATCGCCGACCGTCGCGGGCGGAAGGTGATGCTGCTCCGTGCCATAGCGGGCGGCTCGATCTCGGTCGGGCTGATGGCGATGGCGCGAACCCCGGCGCAGCTGTTCGCCCTTTGCATCGTCCAGGGCGCCTCGTCGGGGACGGTTGCCGCCGCCACCGCTCTGGTCTCCGGTGAGACACCCCGCCGCCACGTTGCGCACGCGCTCTCGATCCTCACCAGCGCCATCGCGCTCGGCGGCGCCCTCGGACCGATCGCCGGCGGCCTGGTAGCGGAACACGTGGGCCTGCGCGTGATGTTCGCCGGCTCCGGCGTTTTGCTCACGCTCGCCCTGGTGCCAGCGCTGGTCATCGTCCGCGAATCGCCAGCGCCCAGGCCGCGGTCGGCCGCTTCCGCACTGCCACACCCGGGGGCACTGGCCGGGCTGACGCGGTCCTCGCTGGTCGCTATCGGGGTCCTCGTCAGCGGTCAAGCGCTCATGCAGTTCGCTGCCACGGCCACCGGTTCGCTCGCCGTGCTGCGCGTGATGCGCGTGGACCCCGTCCACGCCAGTACGGTGGCCGGACTGGCGTTTGGCGTCGCCGGCCTGGCGACAACTTTCGCCTCGCTCGCGTACGAGCCGCTCGTCAAGCGGGTGGGCTACCGGCGGCTGGTCGCGGCGGCGGCGGCCATGGCCGGACTCACGGTGTTCGGAGCCGCCATTGCCGGTTCGACATGGCTGCTTGTGCTGGCGGTCGGCGCCGGCGGTCTCTTCTTCGGGACCGTCAGCCCGGCGCTCTACTCGATGATCGGGCTCGAAGCGCCGCGGGCCACTCACGGGACCGTCTATGGGATCTCGGCCTCAGCTTCCTCCCTCGGAGCGGGTGCCGGACCCATTCTGACCGGAACCCTCGCCGCGGTGGCCGACGTCCAGACGGGGCTGGTCGCGGCTGGGTGTGTGGCAGGGGTGCTGGCGGCCCTCCTCTGGACGGCCGCACGGGAGCCTAGGCTCGACTCCTAGCCGCCGCTACGCCTTGCCGTAGATGAAGCCGACGACCGGAGCCTGACCTGGCCGAAGCGTCCGCCGGCTGACCTGTCCCCACGCGGTGTAGTTCATCTCACTCACCGTCCAGGAACCGTCAGGGTTGACGGCCTCGACATAAGCGACGTGCCCAGCCGAGCTCTCGCGAGTCACCATGACGGCGCCGACGGCGGGCGCCTGGCCCTCCGCGTAGCCGTATGCCGCGGCGTTGGGCCACCACTCGATGGCGTTTCCATACCAGGGGATGTAGCGCTTGTTGGCGACGTACCAGGTGCAGTAGCCGTACGAGAAGTGGTTCGGCCAGCTGCCATTGGGACCAGGCGTCGCAGTGGCGGCTGCCATGGCCGCCAGCTGCCGGTACTCCTCGGCCTGCGCGGAGTTCAGGTTGGCCTGCGCCTGGGCCGCGATCTGCTTGGCCTGGGCCTGCGCATCCTGCACGGACTTCAGGCTGCTCGCGATCTGGTCGCGAGCCTTTTGGTCGCGAGCCCGGATCGCCTTCCGCTCGTTGAGGAGTGCCTGCTCGCGTTCACCGACCACCCGCCACTGCGAGATGTCGCGAAGCGCCTCGTGAAGACTGCCGGAGCGAAGGATCACGAGGGGGAGCGCGGGCTGCGTGTACTGGTAGCGGGCGATGTCGCCGAGCTGCTTGTCGACCAAGGACTCCTGCGCCTGGTCCTTGTCGAGCTGCCGGTTGGCGTCGTCCAGCGCTGCCTGCGCCTTCTCGACCTGGTCGTTGAGGGCGCTGAGCCTGGTCTGTGCCTGATTGAGCTGGATCTTTGCCTGGGCCACGGACTCGGTCTGCGCGCTGGCCGAAACCGACCCTACCAGCGCGCTGGCGCCGGCCGCGATTACGAGAACGAGCGAACGGACACGAGCCATCGGCAATCTACCCCCTGCAGCAAACCCGCAGCCACGGCTTATGCGGTTGTGATTCCAGACGCGATGTGGCTGCTTTGCTTGCGATCCACCGGGTGTGCGCTCCCGGTGGGGAGGCAGCTTAACCCATAACCAGGCTTCTAGGGAAGATGCTGGTAGCGGTTAGGTAATTTCGCCCAGGGGTGCTAGGTAGGCCGGCGCCGGCGCGTTCGGTAGAGCCGCCGCTTGGCGTCGGCGATCAACCGGTTGTGGCGCTCCAGCAGGTCGCCTGCACTGACGGCCGGGCCAGGTGGAGGCGCCGCACGAGGCGGCAGCCGCGGCTCGGCCGGCTCAATCGGCATGAGGTGCGCCGGCGGCGGGACCGGCGGCGGGGACTCGACCCGAAGCGCCACCGGCGCAGGCGTGTGCGAGGCAGGCAGTGGAGCCGGCGCGGCGGGCGATGGCGCCGGCGCGGCGGGCGATGGCGCCGGCGCCGCCGGCGTAGGCGCCGAAACGCGGACGCCAGACTCGCGCCGCCCACGGCGGCGCGCTCGCCCACGAACGCCCACCAGCAGGGCGCCGAGCACGAAACCGATCACGATGCCCACCAGCAGCGAGCCCAGGTGCATCCGGGCCAGCTTAGAACACAAGACCGCATGCGGCTAAAACTTTCGCCAAAGCGCCCAACCACGACTGGGTAGCCAAAGCGCACCCGACGTTTCATCATTGGCGGCGGAAACTCCCGCCTTACATCGAAGCAATGAATCGAGTCCGCGTCCGGATCGCCCGCCTGCTTTCGGCCTCGCTGCTGTTGGTTCCCGTCCTCGTCAACCAGGGGCCCGTCACCGCGCACGCCGACGAGATTTCCCAGCTCCAGCAGCAGCTGGCGGCCGAGGAGCAGCAGCTGGGTCAGATCACCAACCAGATGGCCGCCAACGGCCAGCAGATCACAACGCTGCAGGCCAACCTGGCCCAGCTCCAGGCGGTACTCGCCGATCTCGGCGTCAAGCTCTCGACGACCCAGGCGAGCCTCGATCAGAACCAGGCCCGGCTGACGCAGATCCAGGCGCGCGAGGACGGGGCCAGCGCCCAGCTGGCTGAAACTCAGAATCAGCTCGACCGGCGCCAGGCGGCCTTCAACGCGCATATGCGAGCTCTGGACAAGCTGGAGCACGCGCCCGTCCTGGAATTCGTCCTCACGTCCGCCGACTTCGACCAGTTCTTCCGTCGCGTCACGGACGCCGCGCGAGTCATCGCCGCCGACCGCGACCTGGCGGCCCAGCTCAAGCAGACGCGCGACCAGGTCCAGCAGCTGCGCGACGAGCTCGAACGCGACCGACAGGCGCAGGCGAAGGTGGTGGCACAGATTGCCGCGCAGAAGGCGGCGCTCGATCAGGAGTATGCCCTCCAGAACCGAACCCGGCAGGCGATTTCGGCCACCGAGGCGCAGCTGGAGGCCAGGCAGCGGCAGCTGGACCAGCAGTCGACGGATTTGGGGAACCAGATCATCGTCGAGCAATCCGAGCTCAACTCCCTGCGTGCGTTCACCAGCGGGCGTATCGGGAATGGCGGCCAGGTGATCGCGCCCGAGATCATGGGCAGCACCTGGGGCGCCTATTACAACCAACGTGACGCGCGCTGGGGAAACGACTACGTGGGAGCCAGCAGTTACATGGTCTGGGAGATTGGTTGCCTGCTCTCCGACGTCGCCATGGTCAACACGCACTTCGGCAACAGGTCGGTCACCCCGGCAACCATCGCGCTCAACCGCAACAACTTCACCAGCGACGGCCTGATGTACAACAGCGCCCTCAACGTGCCCGGCCACCCGGCGAACATCAACAACCAGCCCACCGCGAGCTGGATCCGGTCGTGGCTCGCTTCGAACGGTCCCGTCATCGTCGGCATGTACATAAGCGGTGGGACGCACTTCGTTACGCTGACCGGCAATCGCGGCTCCAACGACTACTGGATGAACGACCCGTGGAACCCGCAGGCGATGCAGGTGTCCTTCAACAGCTCGAACGTGACGGGACCGATTTTCGAGGCGATCGCCTACAGCTGACGGAGCCCCGAAGCAGCGATCGATTCGGGCTGATCAGTGCGTGAGGATGTAGGGATCGGGCAGGTCGTTGCAGAAGAGGACGACTGCGCCCGGCCGCGCTATTGTCCGCAGCTCGGCGTTCACTTCGGCCAGCGAGGGTAGGACCTTCACCCGACCGGCGTCGAAACCCGCCTGGCGTAGCCCGGAGAGCACGCTCTTGCTCGTCTCCGACTCCACCAGCAGCACCCAATCGCAGACCTGCGCCGCGTACTCGCCGACCCGCCGGTTCTCTTCTTCTTCCACCGAGCCCAGCTCGACGATCCCCGGCGTGACCAGGATCTTCGGCTCCCGGGGCATCGCCGCAATGGTTGCCAGCGCGTTCTTCACCCCGACCGGGTTGGCGTTATAGGAGTCGTCGATGATCAGAACGTCGCCCTGAGCGCGAATCGGGAAAAGCCGATGCTCGACCGGAGACACGCGGCCGAGTGCGGCGGCTGCCTGGGCGACGCCAGCGCCGGCGAGATGAGCCGCCGCCAGTGCCGCCGTCGCGTTGCCTACGTTATGGATCCCGTACAGCGGTAGATGGACGGGCTGGATCAGCCCTTCTGATTCCCACCGCCACACGAAGTCATAGCCGTTGTCGGTGGTTCTAACCTCTCCCGCGATCACGTCAGCCTCCGCTGATTCGCCTTCCAGCGCGTAGGTCACGGCGCGGCGGCCCTCCGCCCTGGCCCGGACGGCCAGCCGCGCCGTGACCGGATCGCCGACGTACACAACGGCAGTCCCGTCGGGCGGCAGGGCCTCGATCACCTCGTAGATGGCATCCTCGATAGCCTCCAGCCGCTTGAAGCGCTCGAGGTGCTGGGGACCGACCGCGGTGACCACCGACACCGAGGGCGGCGTCAGGCGGGTCAGCCGGGCGATCTCACCGTTCTCGTAGGCGTCCATCTCCACGATGAACATCCGGTGCTGCGGCTGCAGCGATTCGTTGATGGCGCGCGTGATGCCCATGAGCGTGTTGAAGCTCTTGGGCGTGGCGAGCGTCGGCCGGTACCCCTGCAGGCACTCGGCGAGCAGGGTCTTGGTCGTGGTCTTGCCGAAGCTGCCCGCAACCGCGATTACCAGGGGGCTCACCTCGGCCATACGAGCCTTCGCCTGCCGCAGGTATGACCGCTGCACGTACAGCTCGAGCGGCTGGGTGACGAGGGTGGCCGCCGCAACGACGGCGATGGCGAGTGCCGGCAGCGCCGCCAGCGCGATTGCGAGGACGCTCCCAGCGGCTACCGCCGGAGTGCTGGCCAGGATGATTGCGATCGCGAGTGCGAGCAGGGTGCCGACCATGACTCCGCCCCAGGCCATCCGGCGCATCCTGGCAGTCCAAACCAGGGGCTTTTTAGCCGGCAGCGGACGCCACAGAACCAGGAAGAGCGCGCTCGCCGCCAGCCAGCCAGCTCCCAGGGCGATGACCGCGTCGAAATGCGCGAACGCGGCCAGCAAGTAGCCCAGGGCCAGCCCGCCGGCCGCCAGCCCGGCGGAGAGTGGGAGGATGAGGGCATTGGTTCGTGCGGCCCAGCGGAGGAGCCGCGGGATCTCGTACTCCTCGATCTGGAGGATCCGGAACCCGACGAGCGCCAAACGGATGCCGGCGAGCATCCACACCAGCGCCGCGGCCAGCAGCAAGAGCGGCCTCATTCCTTCAGGAACTCCGTAACCAACCGGCCAAAGTCGGTGGGTCGGTCCACGAAAACATAATGGCCACCAGGCAGAGTCTCGAGCCGTGAGCCGGCGATCAGGCCGTGGGCCTCGCGAGCGTCGGAGACCGGTGTCTCGGTGTCGTTGTCACCCCAGAGCAGGAGGGTCGGGGAGGCCACTCTTTGCATGTCCGGCCGCAGGTCCTCGGCCACTACGCGGCGAAACGTCTCACGAACAGCGCCCCTTGCCGCGCGATAGTCGCTGCTTCCCAGGCTCTCGGCCAAGGGCCGCAGGATGCGCTGGGCGGCCGGCCCCGCTGATCGCGCCGTCCGGCCGGCCCACCTTCCGAATCGAGCCTTCAATGTCTGGGACGGGATTCCCGCGCCCCCGGTCAGAACCAGGCGCCCGATCACCTGAGGGTGACTGGCCGCGATCTTGATCGCCACCCGCCCACCAAAGGAGTGGGCGACGACGTCGACCATGGGCAGATCGAGCCGGCGCAGCAGCGCAAGCGTCCACTCGGCGTAGTCCTGCACCGCCCAGCCGGCCGGCGGGTCGGGGGTGGCGCCAAATCCGGGCAGGTCCGGCGCTACGACCTCGAAGTTCGGGGTCAGCATCGGCAGGACTGGCGAAAACGTCGAGGCGCGAGCGCCCCAGCCATGCAGCATCAGCAGGGGTGACCCCTGGCCCATCCTCAAGACCGCAGCCCGTGGCTGCTCTGCGTTATCCGAAAGGCTCAATCGGGCAGCGATTTGGCGCCGAACGCCTTCGGACTGTGAGCGCGAGTGGAAAGCAGCCAGGGCTCGATCGCGCGCGTCAGCCGCCGCTCGTGCTCCGCTCTGCGAACCGCCATGTCCACCAGTTCATTGAGGAGCGCGGTGTAGCTGAGACCGGTTGGCTCCCAGAGGTAATAGCTGAGCGATCCGGGAATCGTGTTCACCTCGTTGACGTAGTGCGTGCCCGCGGCCGGGTCGACGAAGAGGTCGACGCGCACGACGCCGAAGCATCCGATGGCGTCGAAAGCCGCGCTGGCGGTCGCCTGGATCGCTGCGGTGAGCCGCTCCGGCAGCAGCGCGGGGATCACCCGGCCTGACGTCTGCGGCGCCTTGCCGGCGGTCTTCCCGCCCCGCGCGTACTTGAGCTCGTAGGTCAGGATCTCGCCACGCTCCACCTGTTCGCAGGCGGAGGCTCGGAGAGCGCCGGTATGGTCCCCGATGACCGCACAGTTGACCTCCATCGCCGAGTCCTGGGCGGGCTCGACGACTGCGGTGTGGTCGTAGGTCGCCGCGGTTGCCGCCGCCAGCGCAAGCTCGTCGCGATTTCCGACCCGGCTCACCGCGATGCTCGATCCGAGATTGGCCGGCTTGATGACCATCGGATAGCCGAAGCGCGCCTCGGCCGCCTTGACCAGTTCGCTGTCCGCGGACATGAAGTCGGCGGCTGGGCCGTGCACGTCGTCCAGGACCGGGATCCCGGCAGCCCGCAGGACGGCCTTGGCGCGGATCTTGTTCATGGCGATCGCACACGCTTCGACATCCGAGCAGGTGTGTGGCAGTCCCGCGATCTTCAGCAGGCCCTGCAGGCTGCCGTCCTCGCCGGCCCCTCCATGCGTCACTGGGAGCGCTACGTCGAGGGGCACGTCCCGGCGCAGGCTGCCCGAGTTGGACCATCGCTGCCAGGCTGAGCCCAGGAACTGGAGCGAGGGCCGGCGGGGCGAAGCCGCGATCGCCACGGGACTGCAGAGCCGCAGCAGACGGTCCAGGTCCTCATAGTTCGCGATGTTGCGCAGCGGGTCGCCGGTGAGCCACTCGCCCGCCTTCGAGATATAGACGGGAACCGCCTCGATCCGGGACTTGTCGAGGGCTTCCATTGCTTGAAGCGCGGTGATCACCGACACCTCGTGCTCGACGGACGGCCCGCCGAAGATCACCGCCAGACGCTGCATACCTAGCGGGATTGTACGTGCGACCCGTTCCATCCCCGAATCTCGGGGCGTCTCTGGATGCGCCCACTGTTGCGCCCGTCGTGATCGCCTTGCAGACTGGAGAAAGCAAAGGGACGGCGCCCGAGCGCCGTCTGAGGAGGTGGCGATGGCGATCGAGATCGTCTTCCGAACGCAGGGCACCGACTGGGACAGGTTCCTGGGTACCGTCCGCACGCGGCGCGGCGAAATCGAGGATTCCGGCTGCACCGGGCTCTCGGTGCATCGCAACCGAAGCCATCCGGATGAGTGGATGATGGTTCAGCGCTGGCCCGACAAGCCGACCTTTGATCGCTTCGCTGAGATGAAGGGCAAGCAGCTGGACGGCGAAGCGGGCGTCCGCTGGACGGACGTCTCGACATGGGAAGAGGTCGACGTTTAGGAGCGCTGATGGCAGACACCACCCTGGGAACCGAGGCGCCACCGGTCAACGTGTACGAGGGCAACGGTGAGCTGACCGTGGCAACGCCCATTCCGGGCGCCCACCCGCAGCACACCGAGGTCGTCGTCACCCCGGAGGAGATAAAGATCGAGGCGCGCTGCAAGTACCCGCAGGAAAGCCAGCACTACCATCGCCACGAATGGCGGGTAGGCGCTTGGCAAACCTTGGTGACGCTGCCCAAGCGCGTCGATCCGGACCGGGCGCGGGCGACTCTGAGCCTGGGCGTGCTGGTCATCATGGCGCCGATCGACGCCGACGCGATCGGAGAGGCGCTGGTCGCGGTCGAGCAACCAGGCCACTAGAGCGCCGTTCTAAAGGCATAAGGCGCTTCGGGCAGGCTGACCGAACACTCGACAGGCGCGGCGGGCGCGATCGTGGAGATCGCGCAAGGGACCGGCCGGCCCGGCTTTCGTGCCTGGCTACACTGAAGCTCTTTCCCCATGCGCGAGAATCGCTCGTCCCCCAGCTAGGTTCGAGATGACAGTCAAGGCTCTTCTGCTGGAAAAGATCGACCAGGTCGCGGTGAGCCTCCTCACCGACGCCGGCTTCGATGTGGAGACGGTCGATGGCGCGCTCAACGAGAGCGACCTCATCGCGCGCCTGAAGGGAGTCCAGGTACTCGGTATCCGGTCCAAGACCGAGGTGACCAAGAACGTGGTCGCCGCCGCCTGCGACCTGGTGGCTGTCGGCGCCTTCGGCATCGGGACCAACCAGATCGCGGTCGACGATTGCTCGGACAGCGGCATCGCGGTCTTCAATGCGCCCTTTTCAAACACGCGCAGCGTGGTCGAGCTGGCGCTCGCCGAGATCATCGCGCTCACACGGCGGCTGCCCGAAAAGGATCGGGCGATGCAGGCCGGCATCTGGGACAAGTCGACGGTGGGCAGCCACGAGGTCCGCGGACGAACGCTCGGGATCGTCGGCTACGGGAAGATCGGCAGCCAGCTGTCGGTCCTGGCCGAGAACCTGGGCATGCGCGTGATCTTCTACGACCTCGCAGACCGCCTCGCGCTTGGCAACGCCCGGCGCTGCGCGACGCTTTCGGAGCTTCTCGCCGAATCCGACATCGTCACGCTTCATGTCGACGGCCGGAGCGGGAACCAGGGCTTGTTCGGCGAGGCTCAGTTCAGCCAGATGCGGCGCGGCGCGATCTTTCTCAACCTCTCGCGGGGCTTCGTGGTCGACCACATCGCGCTGCGCGACCACCTCCTGAGTGGTCATCTGGCCGGAGCTGCCGTCGACGTTTTCGCCGACGAGCCGCTGCGCCAGGGCGATCCCTTCGATTCCGAGCTTCGTGGGCTGCCGAATGTCATCCTCACTCCCCACATCGGCGGCTCGACGGTGGAGGCGCAGTACGACATCGGCCAGTTCGTGGCCACCAAACTGCGCGATTACGCGATCGACGGCACCTCCTCACTGAGTGTGAACCTGCCCTGGGTCGGCCTCGAACGGCGCCCAGGGACGATCCGCCTGCTCCATCTGCACCAGAACGTCCCCGGCGTCCTGGCCAAGGTCAACGTCGTGCTGGGCAGCCACGGGGTCAACGTCGCCGGTCAGGCCCTGGGCACAAGCGGCCGGCTCGGCTATCTGCTGGTCGAGGTCGAGGGTGAGCTGCCGAGCGCGATCGAAACCGAGCTCGCCGACCTCGAGGAAACGATCCGGGTCCGACGGCTCTAACCGCACGGGCCCGGCACGGCCCCTCCCCGCGCGGCGGGGAGGGGATCAGGGGAGGGGCCGGCAGGCCCAATGTCGAGGGTTATGCCGAGGACGGGCTCGGCGCCGGCGCTGCGTGCGGAACCGGGGATGGAGCCGTCGTGGGCGGGACCGGCATCAGCTCGTAGGCCGCGTCTCCGTGGACCGCCTCGTCGCCCACCTCCAGCTGCCGCTCGGTCAGCCTGAGCGGAATCACGAGCGATATCAGCTTCAGGATCGCGAAGGTCAGGACGCCGTCCCAGACCAGGATGAAGACCAGGCCGATGATCTGGGCCACTAACTGCTTCGGGTTGCCGAAGAACAGCCCCGCCGATGAAACGGCCGCCGTCTTCCCGGAACCGGGGTAGACGATCACGTTCGGGTCGGCGAGCAGACCCACCATCAGGCCGCCTACCGCTCCTGCCACCAGATGCGTGTGCAAGACGCCCAGGGTGTCGTCGATCTTGTTGAAGGGGGGCACCCTGACCAGGTAGTTGAAGGTCAGGAAGGGGACGACGCCCGCTGCGATGCCGATCGCGAAGGCCCCATAGCCATCGACGTAACCAGCCGCCGGCGTGATGCCGACGAGACCCGCCACCATTCCGTTGACCATCCCACCGACGGTCGCCCGGCCGACGACGAAGACGTCGAGGAACATCCAGGTGATCATCGCGACGGCGGCGGCCAGGTTGGTGTTCAGGATGGCCGCCGAGGCGTCGGCACCCGCGAAGTACGGGTCGCCGCCGTTGAAGCCGTTCCAGCCCAGCCAGAGGAGGCCGGCGCCGGTGATGACCGCGATCAGGTTGCTGGGGCGGTTGTTCTCGCGGTCGGTGATGAGACGCGGGCCGATTACGGAGGCCGCCACCAGACCCGAGATTCCGGCCGCGACATGGATCACGTACCCACCGGAGAAGTCAAGGGCACCGGCGCCGGCGATCCCACTCAGCCAGCTCGGGAAGGCGCCGATCCAGCCACCGCCCCAGATGCTGAAAGCGTTGACCGAGTAGACGACCGTGATCCAGATCGGAACGAAGAGCATCCACGCTTTGAAATTGGTGCGGCCGAGGATCGAGCCCGCGAGGAGGATGACGGTGATGGCGGCGAAGACGAACTGGAAGTAGGCCAGAGCCGACAGCGGGAACTGCAGGTCCGGAATCGCGCCACTCAGGAGCGGGATTGCCGCCCTGCTTTGGAGGTCGCCCGGTGAAAGGATGGTGCCGGGAACGCCTATGAAGTGGAGCGCGTCGACAAGCGGACTTCCGAAGGACATCTTGTAGGCCCAGAAGCTCCAGACGACCAGGGTGGCGCCGAACGCGTAGAGCACCATCAGGGCGGAGTTGAGAGCCCATTTGCGCTTCATCAGGCCCGAGTAAAGGATGGCCAAGCCGGGCACGCTCATTAGACCGACGAGCGTTCCCGCAACCAATTGCCACGCGGTGTGCCCGGAGTTCAGCCAATCAGGCGCCGGAACTACACCATCCAGGAAAATCGCAAGACTCAAAGCATTCCTCCTCCCAGACCTTGGGTATTCGCGCCGCCGTTGGTGGAGCGCGAGTAAGAGCGCAGCCTAGGAGGGCCGAAACCCCATCTCCTACGGTGCGGGCGAACGGATGAGCCGCGGAGGGCCTTGGTTTCTTCACACAAGTCCCACCCCTCACCCACCGGCTCTTCGACACGCGGACATGCTCCGCTGCGACTGCCTAGTGTGCGGCCCATGTGGCCGACCCCAGTCGCCGGATCCGGCGCCCCTCCGGGCTGGTCAGATCTTGATCGCGGCCCCCGAGCCGCCCTCGCGGCGGGAGCCGGCGCGCTCATCCTGGTGAGCGCCCTCGCCACCTGGCTGTCGATCCGGCACGGCCAGCCCTCGAAGCCCGTCTATGACGGCACCGTGGCCGCCGCCAGCCTGTGGACTTGGGATGGCGCGGGCTATACGAGCGTCCCACAAAGTGGCGCCGGCCCCCACAGCAACCACGCCGACATGGCCTATGACCGCGCGCGCGGGCTTCTGCTGCTCTGGGACCACGGCTGCGGGAAGCTGGTTATGGGCTTTACCGGTGGCTGCGTGGATGCGGCCAACCAGACATGGACCTGGGACGGCGCGCGCTGGACGGCGCGCTCGCCGAAGACAGCCCCGAGTGAAGCAGGGCCGGGGGCGATGCTGTTCGACACCCGCCTCGGCCGGGTCGTATACGTAAATGGCGCTGCCCGAGCGTGGAGCTGGAACGGCGAAGACTGGGTGCCGCTGGTGATGAAGGGCGGTCCGCTTGTGTCTCCACCGGGTTCGGCATCTGGGCAGACGATGTTGGCCGCCGGCTACGACGAACGGCGGGGGCTGCTGGTGCTGGCGCTGTCCGGAAGTACATGGACGTGGGATGGGAGCCGCTGGACGGAAGCTCGTGGCGCGATCGACATGGCTGACGCTGGCTCCGACGCCCACCTCGTTGACGACGAAGCCCATGCGCAGCTCGTCTACTCGGGCAGGCGGTTCACCTGGACGTGGGACGGCGCCTCCTGGCAGTCGCATCAGCAGCCGCAATCCGGCGGCGCAGCGATCGCCTACGACGCGGCACGCCACATGCTGCTCAGCGTGCACCAGGACCCCGCGAACTGCGATCAGACGGCATGCCGGACCACCACCTGGAGCTGGGATGCGACGTCTTGGACGCGGCTTCCGCTGGACCGCGTCCCGCTCTATCCCATCACGCGGTCAGGAGCCTTCAACCCCCCGATGGCCTTCGACCAGGGACTCGGCGCGATCGTCCTCTTCATCAGCGGCGCTTAGGCGCTCGCATCCGCCCTCGCCTTTAGCGAAAAGGATCCGCTTTCGCGCTCCCACAGCGGGTTCCACCGAATTACAACGTGTGGTCCACACAATTTTCGAACGCCAAACTTCGTGCTACGTTGACGTCATGACATACGTCGTGAAGGTTCCTTTCGATACCGACAGGCCGGTATCGAATTCCGACCCTGACGTTCGCTCGCTTCCCCGCCTCCCCGGCTTCATCGATCTGAATACCGTCGACGGCCGAAACGACCGCTACGAGTTGATCTACGAGGTTGAAGGTGGGTCGCTGCGCGACGCGATGGACGCGGCCGACGAGCTTCTCGTGGAGTACGAGAACGCCCTCGGTCGCTACCACCCGCGGATGCTCGCCGCGGTAGTTCCACAGGTCCGCTAAGCGAACTCAGACCAGCCAGCGCCGGCGCTTCGAGCGCCGGCGCGTTTGCCTGTTCCCACGTGCGAACCGCACGACTGTTGCCGGTCTCGTACCGGCCGAGCCGCACATTGGCGTAAGGAAGCGGCCTAAGGAATCTCTACCGAGAAAATGCCCTGGCCCATTGACGACAACCCCGACGTAGACCCGGCCGTCTATCTTCTCGAGCCTTCGATCACCAGCCCGGCTCGCGCCCGCCTGCAGCTCGAGCGGCAGATCGCCCGCGGCCAAGGCTTCGCCTGCTTCGCCGACTACTACGCCGATCGCCGCTCGCGCGGGTGGGGCCTGGATCGTCTGGCCCGTGAAACCGGGCAGACGCGGGACTGGGTCCGCGGCGTGATACGCCGGTACGGATCGCCGGGCCGCGAAAGCATCGACGCCGCTTCCTAGCCTCAGTTCGTCCCCCGACTGGGTCGCTTGTACCGATTACCTGCGGCCGCCACCGATGCGGTCGACACGTTGTGGGGGGCCTGGCGAGGGGCCAGACTCAAGCACGCGTTCGGGGTCCGGCTGCGGCGCGACTGCGCTGACGCCGGCATTCAAGTGAAACCAACCCCTCCGCTTGCGTGGGGCTGACCGCGACGGTCAGCCCCACGTCTCTACCTCACAAGGCGGACCGCCTTTTCTTGTGCAGATACACGTAGTCGGCGTGTCAGTCGCCTCTTAGGCTGATCGGATCTCACAGCCCTTTAGTACGTGGAAGTAACAACAATGCAGCCAACCGGCACACCCGACGGAACGGACCTGGACAGCCAGTTCGAGGACATCCTCGCGGCGGTGTGGTCAGCCGAATCCAACTGGCGGTTCGACGACCGCCTCGACCTCGCAGTCCGGCAGGAGCCACCGGCGCCGCGCTCGAGCCGCCGTCTCGACCCTCCGGCCTGACCTCCGGAGTTCATGGCGGGTTCATGGGCGCCTCCCATAGTTGGCGACCATGCAGTCAATGAGCCAACCTGACGTGGCCGACCTGGACACGCAGCTCGAGGACATCCTGTCGGCGGTGTGGTCAGCCGAATCCAACTGGCGGTTCGACGACCGTCTCGACCTCGCTTTGGGACACCAGCCGCCGCACTCCAGGCGGCCTGCAAACGGCCAGGCCTAGCCTCCCGAATCTTGTCATCGCCCCGCGCTCACCACGTGCGGGGCGATGTTCATGACAAGCCATCCGAAAGTGCACACTGAGTTGAGGGGTGGAGATGGAGACCACGCGGGCGGTGTCGGTTCAGGTGTAAGCGTGCGCATCCTGCTGGCCGAGGACGACGAGCAGATGCTGCAAGTCCTGTGCCAGGGACTCGGCGAGGAAGGTTTCGTCGTAGAAGCGGTCACCACGGGCCGGGAGGCCCTGGCCGCGGCCCTCAGCTCCGAGTTCGACGTCATCTCGCTCGACGTGATGATCCCCGAGCCAGATGGCATTACGGTTTCCCGGGAGCTCCGGCGCCACCACGTGGCCACCCCGGTCCTCTTGCTCACCGCCCGCGACGCCCTGGCCGACCGCGTTCGCGGTCTGAATGCGGGGGCCGACGACTACCTCGTCAAGCCCTTTGCCTTCGAGGAGCTGGTCGCGCGGATTCGAGCGCTGGCTCGGCGTCACCTGGCCCAGCGCAGCTCGGTGATCGAGCTCGGCGACGTGGTTCTCGACACCAACGCGCAAGAGGTCAGGGTCGCCGGTCAGCGCCTCCGGCTGACGGCAAAGGAGCTCCGGATCCTCGAGTACCTGATCTTGAACGCGGGCCGGCTTCTATCCCGGAGCCAGATCGCCGACCACACCTGGGGCTACGACTTCTCCAGCGAGTCCAACCTGGTCGACGTCTACGTCGCCCGTCTGCGGCGGAAGCTGGAGTCGGCCGGCGTGGAGCGGCCTATCGAGACCGTCCGCAACGGCGGTTATCGCTTTCGCCGGAACCCGCGATGCAAGGCTTCTTCAAGCGCACCCGCGTCCGGCTGACACTCACCTACGCGACGATCTTCCTGGTCGCCGCCGCCTTCGCGGGAGCCGCGTGCTGGTCCATCTTCTTCGACCGCGTGTACGGGGGCGTGGATGACAAGCTGGACAGCGCGAAGGATCAGGTCGCAGCCTCCCTTGCCCACTCTGACTGGAGCGGGCCGATCCAGTTCCCCTCGACGACTTCACAAGGCGTATCGCTCGACGTCTACCTGTTCCGGTCGGATGGGGCGCCGGTCACCGCCAACGCCGGGAACTGGCGTTTCGCTAGAGCGCAGATCCCGGAGTCAGGCTTTCCGGAACGTCCGGCGCTGTCGACGGTGCACACGGCCGGCGGTGAACACCGTGTGATGGTCGCCCGGGTCAGCGGCGCCGGGCAGACCGGCGGCCTCGTTCTCGTTCGCCCTACGGAGGAGCTCCATCAAAGCTTCATGACGACGACTGCGCTCCTGGCCGCCATCATCGCGACGCTCGTGATCGTTGCCTGCCTCCTGGCCTACTGGCTGTCCGGCCGCGCCCTGGTGCCAGTTCGCGAGATGGCGGCGACCGCGCACGACATCAGCGAGCACGACCTCCACGAGCGGATCCGCATCGACCTCCCGGAGGGCGACGAACTCGGCGACCTGGCGCGGACATTCAACGACATGCTCAACCGGCTCGAGTCCAGCTTCGAGACCCTGCAGCAGTTCACCGCCGACGCGGCCCACGAACTGCGTGCTCCACTGGCCGTGATGCGGGCGCAGGTCGAGATTGCGTTGAGGCAGCCACGAAGGGCGGAGGCGTATCGAGCGACCATCCAGGCGGCTCTCAAAGAGGTCTTGAGCATGAGCCGGACGGTGGACCAGCTGCTTCTCCTGGCCCGGGCCGACGCCGGGCAGCTCGACATCGCCCATGATGTCTTCGACCTACCCGACCTGCTCGAGGAGACGGCCGCGCGCTGGGGCGCGGTGGCGGTCGAGCGTTCGATCGACCTGCGATCGGTGATCCCGCCGGCCGGTGAGATACGAGGTGATCGTGGTTTGATCCGCCGCCTCCTCGACAACCTGCTCAGCAACGCGATCCGGCAAACGCCTGAAGGCGGGCAGGTCGAGTTGAGCGCGGAAGCGGCTGGCGATCAATGGCAGATCGCGCTGTCGGACAGCGGGCCAGGCGTCACCTCAGAGGCACGAGCGAGGATCTTCGAGCGCTTCTACCGGGTGGATAGGACGAGGCGCCGCGGTCATGGCAACGCCGGCCTCGGACTCGCGCTGAGCAAGACGATCGTCGAGCTACACGGCGGGCGCATCTGGCTCTCCGACACGCCGAGCGAGCTCGGCGGTGCCCGCTTTGTGGTCCGGCTTCCGCGACCGCCGGAATCCGCGCCGCCGCGCCCCGGGGCACCTCAACCGAAGGCCGCTCCACGCTAACCGGCTTTCATCTTTGGTTCATGTTCAGGGCCGAGGGTTCCAGGCTGGCTCGTACAGCCGCGACCTGGGCCTGAGTAGCATCGAACCGCCATGGCACGCCTTCTCACAGCTTCCAATTCAGCGCGCTCGCCTCTTCGCGCCGGCGCGGCATTTTGATCGCGAACCGGCCTCGGCGCCGTGCCACCCGTCACCGGCGCCAGCGCCAGGGGGCGGCGGTCGCCAAGACCGCACTGGCGCTGCTGTTGATCTTGGGCGCGCTGCTCGGGGTCACCCACGTCTACGCGAACGCGACCTCCGGCATCTTGTCGGTCCCCACGCCGTCCACGGTCGCCGAGCGAACGCTGCCCAGCGACACACTGATCTACGACCGGACGGGCGGCGTCCTGCTGGCCGACCTGCACACGCCGGGCTTCCAGCACTACGAGCAGTCACTGTCGGACATGGGCAAGCTCCTGCCCGCCGCAACCGTGGACGTTGAGGACTCCAGCTTCTGGAATGAGTCGGGTGTCAACGCCTTCAGCATCCTGCGCGCGGCGGTCGTCGACCTCCAGCAGCGCCGGCTGGTACAGGGTGGATCGACGATCACGCAGCAGCTGGTCAAGCTGCGAGTCGTGGGCGGCCAGGACAGCCTGACGCGAAAGCTGAAGGAGGCCGTCATGGCGATGGAGGTTTCTGGGGCCTACTCCAAGAGCCAGATCCTCGAGATGTACCTGAACACGATCTACTACGGGAACTCCGCCTACGGGGCGGAAGCGGCGGCCAAGAACTACTTCCACAAGGACACGGGGCAGCTGGATTTGGCCCAGGCCTCCCTGCTCGCGGGCCTGCCCGATAACGCGAACGTTTACGACCCTTTCAGGAACTGGGAGGGAACCAAGGCCCGCCAGCACGTCGTGCTCGACGCCATGGTCCGCAACCACGCGATCACGCAGGCGGAGGCGGACGCTGCCTATGGGGAGGACATAAGCCCGCCCAACCACATGTTCCACGCCTCGAGCCCCAACCTGGCACCGGGCTTCGTCGGCTGGATCTCCTCTCAGCTGGCCTCAAAGTACGGTCCGAACGCGCCCACCGAGGGTGGGCTACAGGTCACGACCACGCTCGACTGGAAGCTTCAGCAGCTGGCTCAGCAGGCAATCACCGACACCGTCGCCGGCGTGGGCTGGCGCCACGTCAGCGATGGCTCGCTGGTGGCAGTCGACCCGCGAACCGGCCAGGTCCTGGCGATGGTCGGCTCGGCCGGCCCGCAGGCGCCTGGCGGGCAGTACAACCTGGCCGTCTGGCCGCCGCGGAACCCGGGATCCTCGTTCAAGATCTTCACCTACACGCGCGCCATCGAAAGCCGCCGCTACACGATGGTCACGCCGATCCGTGACGCGCCGATGCAGGTTTCGATCGCCGGCGCTTCGCCCTATTCCCCGGCCAACTACGACGGCCGCTATCACGGCACCTGCCAGCTCCAGCAGTGCCTGGGCAACTCGCTGAACATCCCGGCCGTGCAGGTCGAGATGGTCGACGGCGTGCCCACGGTCGCCCAGCTGGCTGCCGACATGGGGGCTCCCCCCTACCTCCAGACCGCGAACGGCACCTACACCAACTCCGCCTCGCCGGATTCCTTCGGTCCCTCGCTGACCCTCGGCGGATATGGCGAGACGCCGCTGCAGATGGCGACAGGCGTCTCCGTACTCGCGGCGCAAGGCGTGCTGCGCCAGAACGTCGGGCTGCTGGGGGTCAAGAACGTCTCCGGCAATGTTCTCCAGGCCGCCTCGCCGGCAAACGACAAGCAGGTGCTCGACCCGAGCGTCGCCTACATCATGAGCCAGATCCTTTCCAACGATGCCAACCGGGCGATGACGTTCGGGAAAGGCTCGGATCTGACGCTGAGCGGACGGACGGTCGCCGCCAAGACCGGAACCACCGACAACTTCACCGATGGCTGGACGGTCGGCTACACGCCCTCGCTGGCGGCGGCCGTCTGGATGGGGAACGCCAACTTTCAGGCGATGACCAACGGCTCGGACGCGATCTATGTGGCGGCGCCGGCCTGGCACCGCTTCATGCAGTCGGCGCTCGACGTGCTGGGCAAGGGCAACGAGTGGTACACGGCGCCAACCGGCGTGAGCGCACAGAGCGTGGACGGCCAGCAGGCCTACTTCCTGTCCGGCACCTCTCCCTCGACACCCGCGCCGGCGCTGCCCAGCTCGGTGCATCTAAGTGGAGGCCAGTCAGGCAACGGCGGGGCTCAATCACGAAACGGCGCAGGCGATTAAACGGCGCGGCCGGCACCTGGGCCACAGGGGCTGGCGAGCGGGGGACGCGATTCATCGTCGGTTCACGTTCCCAGCACAGCATTCGAGGTTCATGGACAACTCACGCCACCACATCGAAGTAGTCGCCCAGCCTCCGCTCACCGTCCTGCTCGCCGACGATGATCCGCGCTTCTCCGACAGGCTCCGGCAGTTCCTGACCAAGCAACCCGGCATCGAGGTGCTAGCGGTGGCATGGACGTTTCTGGGAGCGATTCGGTTGACACGTGAGGAAAGGCCCGACGCCGTGGTGCTGGACGCCGGCCTTCCCGACGGTGATGTCGCGCTGACCACCACCCTCCTCCGGCAGCTCGAGAGCCCGCCGGAGGTGCTGCTCGTCAGTTCCGAACCGGCGGACGACCGCGTCGCCCTGGCTTTGGCGTCGGGCGCCAGCGGGTACCTCCCAAAGGACCTCTGCGTTCCGGAAATCCGCACCGCGCTGGGTTCGATTGCGGAGCGCCGGCAGGCACGCCTGGCCGGCACGCAGCGCCGCGGGGTCCCGGTTCGCTCGGCGGAGGTCGAGCGGGGCTGACGCAAGCGCGTTCGATAATGACGGCTTGAGCAAGTCGCAGGGGGGCCGGCAGCCGGCCGATAGCAAGCGACAAAGACCGCGCCCGAAGCCGCGGCGATCCGCCCTTTGGGCCACCTACTGGCCGGTCGCGGTGATCGCGGCGCTCATCGCCGCCGCGCTCCTCGGAGTTTTCCTCTACGCCCGCTCGACACCTTCGGCGTCGCCGAGCCCGGGCTCGAACACCACGGCGACAGTTGTGGACACCATCACCCGCCTCGACCTGGGGCAGTCGGCGTCGGTCGGATCCGGCGGCGTCGCCAACCCCTTCAAGGCGACCCAGGGAGCACAGCCGCTGACCGGTGCCTCTGGGCATCCGGCCGTCCTCTACATCGGCGCCGAATGGTGTCCCTACTGCGCGGCCGAGCGCTGGAGCCTGGTTGTCGCGCTCTCCCGATTCGGCTCTTTCAGCGGTTTGCAGCTGTCGCAGTCCTCGAGCTCGGACGTCTATCCGAACACGCCGACACTGACCTTTGCCAAAGCCACCTACCAGAGCTCGTCGCTCGACTTCCAGAGCGTCGAGACCGCGGATCGCAACCGCGCGCCACTGCAGTCCCCGACCGCGGCGCAGCAGGCGGTGATGCAGACCTACGACAGCCAGGGCTCGATTCCCTTCGTCGATGTCGGGAACCGCTACTACCAGGTCGGCTCCGGGTACCTCCCCGACGTGCTGCAGGGCCAGAGCTGGACTCAGGTCGCGCAAGCCCTCCAGGATCCCAACTCACCGGTGGCGAAGCAGGTGCTCGGCAACGCCAACTGGATCACAGCGGCCATCTGCAAGTCGACGGGCGACAGCGCCGGACCGGCCTGCAGTGTCGCCCAGATCAAAACGCTTGAGGGACAGCTCCCCTAGCCGCTTGGGGGCCGTTGCCCTGGCGATCGCGGCCGTCGCCGGGATCGTCGACAGCGTCTATCTCACGTTCACCCACTACTCGGGCGCTCCGCTCGCCTGCGTCCAGTCGGCGATCGTCAACTGCGACCTGGTGACCCGGAGCACCTACAGCATGATCCCGGGCACGACAATTCCGGTCAGCGCGGCAGGGCTCCTATGGTTCGCCGTCAGCCTCGGCCTCGCCGTCGCCTCCTACTTTCGACGCTGGTCGCGCGGCGCCATCTTTGCGCACTTCGCCTGGGGTCTGGCCGGGCTGGTTGCCGTGCTCTACCTCGTTTACGCCGAGCTGCGTCTGGGAGCGCTCTGCGAGTGGTGCACCGCCGCCCATGTGCTCGTGGTGGTCTCCCTCCTGATCGCAACCGCCCGCATAACCTCACACGTGGCAGGGCCTCCCGAGTAGCAAAAAAAGGGGCCGGCCTGGGAAGGGAGAGGCGCGGCCCCGAAGGGAGGGCAAGGGAGATGCCCTCAAACAATGTCGTCCAGCGGGATGTACCGAAGATGAAAGCGGGCGGGGTGAGGCGAGAAATGGAGTTTCTCCCCGGTCGATTAATCCTCGGTCTACTGTCACTATATGGGACAGGCCTGGCGCCAGCAGTAGCGCTGGGCTTTCCAGCAACACGGACATAACGACGCTGGCAGAGGAGCAGGCCGCGATGACCATCAGGCTGGGGCCTTCAGGAGTGCGCTGGGAGAGCCGTCCCATTCTGAGCGCGGCGGTCAAGCTCCTGGCGGTCTGCGGGCCGGCGATCGCGGCCGTGGTCGTGTCGCTGCTGCTCGGCCGCCTCCTGCCCCCGCCAAAAGGCGCCGCCGGGACCGTCACCTGGTGGGCGCTGTTCTTCGCCGCCGCGATTGCAACCTGGCTGGTCTGCGCGCGCCTGCTGAACCGGCTCCTGCCGCTGGCGGCGCTCCTGAATCTCACGCTGCTCTTTCCGGATGCCGCGCCCTCCCGCTTCGCGGTGCTCCGCCGAAAGGCGAATCCACACCAGCTCGAGCACGAGCTGCGCCGCGTCCAGGACATGGGGCCCGACGCCGAGCCGGGACGGCGCGCGCAGACCATCCTCGAGCTGACGGCAGCGCTGAGCATCCACGACAGCCGGACGCGCGGCCACTCGGAACGGGTGCGGATGTTCACCGATCTCCTGGCGCGCGAGCTGCGTCTGAGTCAGGCGGACGCGGATCGCCTCCGCTGGGCGGCGCTCCTGCACGACATCGGCAAGCTGACGGTCGCGGCCGAGATCCTCAACAAGCCAGCTCCGCCGGACGCCGGCGAATGGGAGGTGCTGCACCGCCATCCGGCGGAGGGCTACCGGCTGATTCTTCCGCTTCGCGGATGGCTCGGGCCGTGGGCCGACGCGGTCCTCGACCACCACGAGCGCTTCGACGGCAGCGGCTATCCGAACCGTTTGAGCGCTGAGGACATCTCGCTGGGCGGCAGGGTTGTCGCGGTCGCCGACAGCTACGAAACCATGACCGCCGCGCGCCCGTACAAGACGCCGATCAGCGTGACCGCGGCTCGAGAGGAGCTGGTCCGGATGTCAGGCACCCATTTCGACCCGCTGATCGTGCGCGCGTTCCTCAACATCTCGCTCGGACGGCTCTGGCAGACCATCGGCATCAGCGCTCTGCTCGCCGAGATACCTCTGCTTGCCCCTCTCGCCCCCCTCGGGGCCCGCCTTACCAATCTTGGCCCGAGAGCGGCCTCCGCGGTGACCGCCACCACTGCCATCGCCGCCGTGATCCTGGCCGGGGTCGCCGCGCCGCCCGGGAGCCTCCATGGCCAGCGGCCCGCGACCCCACGGATCCCGGTGCCCGCGCAGGCGGCGCTCCCCTCCATCCCGCAAACGCCGCCGGTGGCGGTGCCGGCGCCAGCGCCCGAGCCTGTTCAAGGCCCGAGCCTCATGGTTCAAGCTGCCGCGCCTGCATATCCGGCGACGGCGGCTCCCCCGCCTGCGTCAGGACCGGTTCCGGCTCAGAAGGCCCCGACCCCGACGCCCTCGCCGGCCTGCACCGGTCCGGGCGCGGGCATCATCAAGCAGCTGCCGACCCCGCTCAACGAACTCTGCCCGGGCATCGACGTGCTCAGCTGACTCGGTCATACCGCCACCCGGGCGGCTAGACCACCGGTCAATTCTCGAAGTCGTTGCTGCGCCTGATCGTGTAGCCGCTGGCCAGGCAGTCCTGTTCCGAGCGAAGCGAGTTGGGCTCGTAGTCGCGCGGCACCTCCACGTAGCTGAACTGCCAGATCGGGCTGTACTTGTCCATGCCGGGCACCGAGTCGTAGATGTTGAGCTGGCCCGCCACGTACTCCGGCTCACTGCGCATCTTCCCGTGTTCGTCAAGGTCGATCGAGTACACCGGCTGGTACTCCTGCGCCACCTGAACCCGGTTTGGGTCGACGTCAACCTCGCCCAGGTCGAGCGCGAACACCACCCGGCCGTCGAACCAGACGCGCTCCATCGTCTGCCCGAACGGGTTGTTGTAGGTCAGCGCCTCGACCAAATCCGCGCGGAAACCGGCGCGGCCGGCTCCCATCTCGACTTCCCCGTCGGTGACCGTCCAGCCTGCGCCTTCAACCTCGGACATAACGTTCAGGATGCCCCGCTGCCCGCCAGGTGCAAAAGGGGCGAACCTCCTGCCGGCCATGGGTTCACGCTCCTAACGACCGCTGGCAACCGGGGACCACACCTCGAACCGACCGTCGTACGTCACCAGTTCCCGTCTTTCACGCAGCGCCGCCAGCTTGGCCGAGCGGTCCGGCTGATCGATGTAGACGGAGAGGTAGGCGCGCCGGTCGACGATCACGTACATGTCGTCGCGCGAGCGGGGGAATACCTGGATATCGGTGCGCGCGGCAAAGGCGGGCAGCAAGCCGTCATCGGCCGCGACGGGCGCCGAAGATGGGACCTGAGAGGCGGCCTCCGCCAGCCGGGCGGAAGCAGTGGGCCGGTTGTAGGGGTCTGGATTGGGGCGGTTCAAAGAGGGTGGGAGCGGCCCCAAACAGAGACCGCTGACAAGGGGCAGCAGCGCCAGCGCGACGAGCTCGGGGCGCAGCCGGCCGACCGCGGGCAGGATCCGCCGAGCTCCCATCCCCGCCGAGATGAGCAGCGGGACGATGAGGAGCAAGGTGTAGTGGAGGCGGATGTCGTCCTGCGGGTAGTGGCGGCTGAGCAGGTCGGCCACGAACGGTGGCAAGAGAATGGCCAACCAGCGCGGTCGCAAGAGCGGCAGAAAAGCGACCGAGGCAAGTAGACCGATTCCCGCCAGCCAGGGCCGCGGCCGGAAGACGGCGGCCGCGATGGCCCCCGGCGTCGGGTGCAGGAGCCACGAGTAGTAGCCGCCCGGGTCCACGTAGTGGCCGTGGCGGATCATTGGCATGACCAGGCCGAGGACGGCGATGCCGTACGCGATCGCGGCCAGGGCGAGGAACCTGCCGTGCCGGCGCAAGCGCTCGTTCCCCACGCTCATCGCCAGCAGCCCGATCAGCAGCACCGTATAGACCTGGTCTTCCTTCGCGGTCACCACCACAGCCGACAGCAGCCACATCAGCGGCGGCGACCCGGTGACGGCGGCTCGCGCCGCCAGCAGCGCCAGCGGCAGGGCCAGCGCTTCCGGGTGAAAACCCGCGTTCGCCGCTTCCTGCAGCCCCGCCCAAACAGGCATGGGAGCGGCGACCACCGCCGACAGCAAGCGGGCGGCCGGCAGGCCGGCGAGCATAGCGCTCAGGAACAGGTAAGCGGCTGGGGCCGAAAGCGCAAGAGCCACGGAGTTCAGGACGACGAGCAGTGACGCGTCCGGGACCAGCCGTCCGATCGGCGCCGTCAGCGCCAGCAGGGGCGAGAAGTGGACCCCCAGGTAGCTGACGGGGGCGAAGCTGGTGGCGAATCCACGTCCGTGGCCGAGGTTCCACGCGAGCTGCAGGAAGATCGCCTGGTCATAGGCGGGAGCGGCGAGGCTGGAAAGCCGGGCAAGCTCGAGCCCGGCGAACCAGGTCAGCCCGACGAGCGCCGCCGCTGCGCACACGACCATCCCGACCGAAGCCCGGATGTCGTCCCGTGCAGGTGCGTCGGCGTCGCGTGCCCACCCCAGCCACCTGGCGGCGGCTGGCGACCGGTCCTTAGCGATCATGCGGCGAGGGAGATGGCCTCAGGTTACGTGCGCCTCACGAGGAGGTCTCTTCCCACCTACTAAGTGTCTGCGGTCGATACGGCTCGATGAATGGGTTGTCTTGCCCTCGATCCAGGGTCTTTGCCTCGGCGTAGTGGCCCCGTTGTCCCCAAGATGTGAAGCCAAGCTTGAGCGTGCCTGGCAACCGCCACAGCCGCCTCGAACGTGGATGTTACGGTGAGGGCTCCGGCAGGCCGGCGTCCAACTAGCGGAGGCAGCGATGGCGGGCGAGGCGGGAGAGGAGCGGCCGGAGCCATCCGAAGAAGGTCAACGCGTCAGGCAAACCTCACGGCGCGCTCACAGGATCGTCTGGCGTCCGTGGCTCAACGTTTTCGAGTTCAGCGAAGACGCCATTCACCTGTTCGTGGCCGCGCTGCTGTCGGTCGCCGCCGCATACCTCGTAGTCGACGCCGTACGCACGGTTCTCAACGGCATTCGGGGTGCCAACAGCGCTTTCACGGTCGTCCTCACCGCTCTCGACGACAGCCTCGTCCTCTTCATCCTTGCCGAGGTGCTGCACACGGTGCGCATCACATTCCGCGACCGGGAGTTGAACGCGGAGCCGTTTCTGGTCATCGGCCTGATCGCAGGTATCCGCCGCGTGCTGGTCCTGACGGCATCCTCGGAACAGTCCTTCACGTTCGCCCACCAGGGTGTCGAGCTGATCATTCTGATCGCCCTGGTACTCGTGATGGCGGTGGCCATTCTCGTCTGGCGGCGCTCCGGCCACTCAGGCGGATCGATGTGACCCTCGAGCGGTCAGCCTGCTATACGGCCTGACCGCTCGGCAGCAGGAGGCGCCGGACTTCCGCCGGCAGACTGCTCAGGACGTCGTCCATCTCCCCGGCGGTGACGTGCCGTCGGAGCACCTCGGCAGCGGCTCGCAGGGCGGCGATCGGGTCCAGACCAGGGTCCAGCTGCGCATCGCGAACGAACCTCTCCACGTACTCCGTCGCTTTCAGCTTCTGCGGATTGTGGCTCGGATCCCAGGCGTCGTAATAGATGCCCCGCACCAGAATCGGCAGCTGTGCTCCCAGCTGCGCGACCTCGTCGACGATCAGCCGGTCGCGGAGAACGTGCAGGCTTGAACGGAGGATGTGGTAAGCGTCGCTGCGGCTCGAGCCGGTTGCATCCGCGATTTCGTCCAGCCATTCGTACGTCTTCTGGACCGTCGTCGAAACGAAGCTGACGCGGTCTTCTTCGTCTCGTTTGCTCATGGTGCCGACCCTACGCCGGTAACCGCAGGATGCTTCACATTGCTGGGTAGTTTGCTAAACCCTACGTAGGGTCCGGACGATGAAAAACGATGACCAGCTGCGACGGAAGCTCGTCGACTACGTGCAGGACGCGCGCGCGATGGAGATCAACGTGCAGACGATGCTGCAGTCGATGATCTCGACCACCGAGGACGATTCCATCAAGCGCCAGCTCGAGCATCACCTCGAGGAGACGAAGGAGCAGGCCGATCGCCTGTCCAAGCGCCTCGACGCCCTCGACGCGGGTGGCTCGATCCGCAAGGAGGTCTCGGCGGTGATGGGCGCCGGTGCCAAGGGGCTGCTCGACCAGGTAAGGGGCGACAAGCCGGGCAAGAACGCGCGTGATGCGTACGTGACTGAGAGCCTGGAGATCGCCGCCTATGAGCTGCTGAGCCGGCTCGCCCAGCGCGCGGGGGACATGGAGACGGCCAACGTGTGCCGGCAGAACCTCGAGCAGGAGGTCCGAATGCGAAGCTTCATCGAGCAGAACTGGGACCGCTTCCTCGACCTGACCCTCGCCCAGGAGGGGATCAGGGTCTGAGCGCGACTGGTATCCAGGCCCCGGCGGGCTTCCTGCTCGAGCCGGAATTCGTCACCGCAGCGGAGGAGCAATCTCTCGCCCGCGCGATCGAGCGGCTCGAATTCCGCGAGATCCGGATGCGTGGGGTCGTCGCGCGCCGGACGAGCGCGCATTTCGGGGTCGACTACGACTACGAGACATTCAAGGTGGCTCCGGTGGATCCCCAGCCGCCGGCATTCGACGGCCTTCGGGCGCGGTGCGCCGAGCTCATCGGCGCCGGACCCGAGGAGCTGGCCGAAACGCTTGTGAACCGATATCCGCCAGGTGCGGGAATCGGCTGGCACCGCGACTCGCCCGCCTTCGGCAAGGTAGTGGGCGTCTCGCTTCTATCCCCCTGCCGGATGCGCTTCCGGCGCAAGGCGACGTCGGGTTGGGAAGTGCTGGCCGTCGACCTTTCGCCGCGTTCGGCTTACGTGCTCGACGGGCCTGCGCGCACCGTCTGGCAGCACAGCATCCAGCCCACCAAGTCGCTGCGCTACTCGATCACCTTTCGCACGCTCAGAAGCGCGGAGGGAACCTAAGGTTCCCCCGCGACCCCGCCCTCCTCTTCGCGGGCGCTGCTACACGAGCGCGCGCCTGGAAGACGCGACTCACACGGGCCGGCAAAGCCGGCCCTTACGGCAGCACCTTTTTGATAAACACAGAGCAAACGTAAGCGCCCACCGACGCGTCTGCCTAGCATGTAGGGGCGGGTGGACGCGGACGTAGCCATCGTCGGGGGCGGCCCGGTGGGCTCAGCGCTGGCCCTCATGCTTTCGCGGGCCGGCCGGCGCTCAATTTTGGTCGAGCGCGCGCGCTTCCCCCGCGACAAGGCATGCGGCGAGGGACTGATGCCGGCCGGTGTCCACCTGCTCGAGGCGGTTGGCGTGTCGCTCTCCCGCTTTCCAGAAGTCAGCGGGGTGAGCTACCGGCTGCCGAGCTCGACCCGTCCCGCTAACGGAGAGAGGACTGTCTCCGTGCGCGGCGGGTTCCGGCGCGGCCGCGGCCGCGGAGTCCGGCGCACCGCATTCGATGCGCTTCTGGCCGAGACTGCGGCGACGGCCTCGGAGGTCGAGACGAGGTTCGGCTGCCAGGCGACGGGCATTGAGGCCAGGCGCGACGCGGTGACCGTCCACACGACGGAGGGCGCGATCTGGGCGCGATACGCGGTGGGAGCCGATGGGCTTCGCTCGCAGGTGGCGAAGTGGATGGGCTGGGCGGCGACTCCTCGCGCGCCGCACCGCTACGCGCTCGTCGGCCACCTCGTCGCGCCCGAGCATGGCGTCGACGAGATTCTCGTAACGCTTCTGGAGAGCTGTGAGGTCTACACGGCGCCCAGCGGCCCGGATGAATTGCTGGTCGCGCTGCTCGCGTCGAAGGATGAGCTTCGATTCAGCGGCCGCCCGGCCTCCGACATCTACGACAGCGCCGTCGCTCGGGCTCATCCCGAGTTCGCGGGCTGCGTCCGCGGCGGGCTGCGCGGCGTGGGGCCATTCTGGACGCGGCCGCCGGCAGTTGCAGAAGGTCGGGTGTTTCTGGTCGGAGACGCCGCCGGCTTTCTCGACCCCCTGACGGGCGACGGCATCACCGCCGGCCTGACCGCCGCCCGAAAGCTTGCGGATCTGCTCATCGAGGCGGACCCCGCCGCGGATCGTGCTTACCGGATCTGGGAGGCCGGCCGCTGGCGGCGGCGCCTTCTATTGGCGCGCCTGGCGCTGAGCCTCACCGGCTCCTCAAAACGAGCGCGGCGGGCGATGAACGGGCTCGCCCGCCACCCGTCAGCACTGGACCGGCTTCTGGAGGTGAACGAAGGCAGCCGCAGTCCGCTCGCGCTCTGGCCTGGCGACTGGGCCGCCCTGGCAGGCGTCTGAGTGAGCACGATCATTTGCGCGATTGCCACTGCTGTGCCGGATCACCGCTTGGAACCGGCTGCTGTGATCGCTCAGCTACGCCACTGGTGGCCGCAGCTGGACCGGCTGGACGACGCGACAACGAGCGCCGGCACTCGCTACACCTGCGAACCGCTCGAACGCCTACTCCAGCCACGGACGCTCACCGAGCAGACCGCGTCCTACCTGAAGCACGGCCGGCGTCTGGCCGGCGACGCCGCGCGCGAGGCGCTGCGCCGAGCAGGTGTGGCCGGACGTGACGTGGACATGGTCATCACGGTCTCCTGCACCGGCTACCTGGTGCCGTCGCTCGACGTGCACCTGGCCGAGGAGCTCGGGTTACGTCCTGACGTAATCCGGATCCCACTGACTGAGCTCGGATGCTCGGGCGGCGCAGCCGCGATCGCGCTCGCTCATCGCCACCTGCTCGCCTATCCCGCCCATCGCGTTCTGGTCATCGCGGTCGAGCTGCCCTCCCTGACCTTCCGGAGTACAGACCACTCGCTTGACAACATGACCGCCGCCCTCGTCTTCGGCGACGGCGCCGGCTCCGCGCTGCTTACCGGCCAAGACAGACCAGGTCTCGCGGTGCTTAAGACGGCGTCACAGCTGGTCCCCAGCACCGCCGGCCTGCTCGGGTTTGACCTTCGAGACGGCGGCTTTCACGTCGTGCTGGACCGCCGGCTCCCGCGCATCCTGCTCCGGGAACTCAGGCCATTGGTCGAACGGTTCACCGCCGCGGCCGGTTTGGACTCACTTGATTTCCTGGTCGCGCATGCCGGCGGACCGCGCATCTTCGAGGCCGTGGAAACCGCTCTCGGACTCGACTCGGAGGTGCTCGAGGGGGCCCGAGAGGTGTTCGCCACGGTCGGCAACACGTCGTCCGCAGCGATCTTCTTCGCCCTCGAGCGCCTGGTCGGGAGCCTCGGGGCAGAACCCAAAGAGGGCCTTGGACTCGGCCTCGGCCCCGGCATCACGATTGAGCTGATGCACCTTGCGTGGACGCCGTCAGAAAACCCCGGGGACGAATCGGGCGCGCTTGGCGAACGCCTTCCGGTAGGCCGGTGACGCGTCCAGAAGACGCTCCTCTTCACGAATCCGGTCGACGAGGAGGACGGCATTGAGCGCGGAGAGGATGAGCGCGCTGACCCGCGCTCCGGCGACGAGAGGCACCGCGAGAAACTCGAGCACCAGCGCCAGATAGTTGGGGTGCCGGATGTAGGCGTAGGGCCCGGTTTCGACCGGTTCGACAGCGTCCGGAACCGCAGCGCGGACGTTCCACCTGACACCCAGGCTGCGAATGCTCCAGATCCTCAGCGCGGTCGCCGCCGCCAGCACCGCCGCCCACCCCCACCTCGGCCCTCGCTGTTCGCGTCGCGCAGCCTCGACCAGCGGAAGGGTCACCAGGCCGGCGTGCAGGGCGACCAGCAGTGGGAAGCTGCGTCGGGCGGCACGTGGACCGCCGAGCACTGCTTCATTGGCCCGCGAGATCGCCAGCTCTCGCAGCCTCTCGCCGGCGACCAGCGCCAGCAGCGCGACGTACCACCAAGGTACGTGCCAACGCTTCCGGTCCGTAACCCCTCGCATCCCTACCGACGATGATGCGCGCCCGCCAATGGGTTGAGGGTCCTGCCGGCCCCGGTTATGTCAAACAGCAGCGGGCGTTAGCTGCTGGTACAACGTGCTGCGCTGGACCGGGATTCGTCCTGCGGCTTGGATCAATTCGCGCATTCCGGCCGGAGTGACCTCCTGGCCGTGGGCGGCACCGGCGGCACGGGAAATGCTCTCGTTCATGAGGGTGCCGCCGGCGTCATTGCAGCCGGCTTCGAGCAGGTGCTTCACGCCCTCGACACCGCACTTGACCCACGAGGCCTGGATGTTGTCGATGTATCCACGGAGGGCGAGGCGGGCCACGGCGTGCATCTTTACGACCTCTTCCCACGTCGGTCCCCGCCGTGCGCGGCCTTTTCGGAAGATCGGCGCCTCCATGTGGACGAATGGCAGCGGCACGAACTCGGTGATCCCGCGGGTTCGCGACTGAAGGTCGCGCAGGACCACCACGTGGCGCGCCCAGTTCTCGGGCCCCTCAATGCTTCCGAACATGATCGTGCTCGTCGTCTTCAGGCCCTGACGGTGGGCTTCGGCGATGACGTCGACCCATTCCTGAGTTCGGATCTTGTCCGGGCACAAGTGCCTGCGAATCCGGTCGTCCAGGATTTCGGCCGCCGTTCCCGGCAGGCTCCCGAGTCCCGCCGCGCGCAACCGGCTGATCTGGTCTTCGACCGTCCGGCCCGCAGTCTGCGCGCCCTGGTACACCTCGAGCGGGCTATAAGCATGGATGTGAAGAGCCGGCAGCTCCGATTTGATGGCCTGCAGGAGCTCGATGTAGAAGTCGCCCGTGAAGCTCGGGTGGATGCCACCCTGCATGCAGACCTCGGTCGCCCCACGCTCCACCGCCTCCCGGCAGCGCTCGACCACCTCGTCGATCGACATGAGCTCCGGTTTGCCGCGCAGGTTCTCAGACAGCTTGCCCTTGCTGAAAGCGCAGAACTGGCATCTGAAGTAGCAGATGTTGGTGTAGTTGATGTTGCGATTGACGACGTAGGTGACGACGTCGCCGTTGACCTCGCGGCGGACCGCATCCGCCAGCCGAGCGATCGCTTCGACCTCGCTGCCCCGGGCCTCGAACAGCGACCGGATCTCGCGTTCCTCGAGCAACTCCCCGCGCTCCGCCCGGTCGAGGGCGGCGGCCACCGGCGCTCGCATCGGACTCCGGCTGTAGCCGGCCGGGATCGGAATCTCCTGTCCGGGCCACCAATGGGCTGTCCTCGCCAGTCCCTCCCCGTCCGCAGCACTCATCACGTGCCGGAAGACGGCCGGATGCAGCCAGCGAAGAGCCCTGTCGGGGTCCGCGATGAACTCGGGGTATACGCACAGCCGAGCCGACAGCTGATAGCCGGCCGCCGCCGTCGCGCTCTCCAGCGCGACCTGCTCCGGCCACGGCGCCTCGGGATTTACGAAATCGAGCGTGACCGGCGAGACGCCGCCCCAGTCATTGATCCCGGCCTGGAGCAGGAACGGGTAGTCCTCATAGGAGAGGTTGGGCGGCGCCTGGATGTTGACCTGAGGACCGGCCGCGAGCCGCATGACCGCGACCGCGCGCAGCATGTCCTCGAAGGTCGGCTCGCGCGCGCTCGCCATCATCGTCCCCGGCTTGGCGCGGAAGTTCTGGACGATCAGTTCCTGGACGTGCTCGCCGTCTGACAGTTCCGCCAGGAGCGAGATCGTCTCCGCCCGTTCGCGCAGCGTCTCGCCGATGCCGATCAGCAGGCCGGTGGTGAACGGGACGTCGAGCTCGCCCGCCAGCTGCACCACCTCGAGCCGCCGCTCGGGCTGCTTGTCCGGACTCGCCCAATGCGCTTCGCCCCTCTCCAGGAGGCGCGTCGAGGTCTGCTCGATCATCAGACCCTGGCTGGCGGACACGGCCCGGAGGGACGCCATCTCCTCCCTGGTCAAGACGCCCGGGTTGATGTGCGGGATCAGCCCGGTTTCCTCGAGCACTCTTGCCGCGACATGTGCGAGGTAGGCGATGGTCGACTCGAAGCCCAGGGCGGCGAGCTCGTCGCGCACCACCCGGTAACGGCGCTCGGGCCGGTCGCCGAGGGTGAAGAGGGCTTCCCGGCAGCCGGCCGCGGCGCCTCGCCGGGCGACGTCCAGGACCTCGTCCTCGGTCATGTACGCGCGCGCTCCGGGTTTTGGCGGTTGCGCGAAGGTGCAGTAGCCGCAGTTGTCGCGGCAGAGCTGGGTCAGCGGGATGAAGACCTTGGGCGAGAACGTGATGCGCTCGCCGTGGCCCTCGAGACCGCTGTGCCGGGCCGCTGAAAGCAGCGCCTCCAGCGGGGTCCGCTGCGAGAGCAGATGCTCGAGTGCGTCAGGTTCGCGCGAGGCCGCCAGCCGAGCCAGGTCGTGGGGCATCGATCCATTGTGACGGTGCCGGAGGAGCGAGTCTGAGCCGGTCAATGCGAAGCCGGGTGGAGGGCTCGACTCCGGTGCGCACTTGCGCTGGAAAACGAAAGTCGAAGCGGGTAGCGTGGGTTGAGGCAACACCTTTCGTCGGGGAGGTACGTCGGATGGCGACTGATGAGGCACGGCGCAGCATGGCTGCGGCAGGTGAGCCCGAGGGTCGCGGCCAGCTGATCCGCGCGGTTATCGCAAGCACGATTGGAACCACCATCGAGTGGTACGACTTCTTCCTCTACAACACGGCAGCAGCTCTCGTCTTCGCCAGCCTCTTCTTCCCGAAGCAGAGCGTCCTGGCCGGCACCCTGTCCGCGTTCGGGATCCAATTCGGAGGTTTTGCCGCTCGCCCGATCGGCGCCTTCATCTTCGGGCACTTCGGCGACCGCGTCGGCCGCAAGGCGACCCTGATCGTCACCCTGGCCACGATGGGGATCGCCTCCGCGCTGATCGGTGTGCTGCCGACCTACGCGCAGATTGGCATTTGGGGCGCGGTCCTGCTCACGATCCTGCGCCTGCTCCAGGGCATCGCGGTCGGCGGCGAATGGGGAGGTTCCGTTCTCCTCTCAATGGAGTGGGGACACCGCGGCCGGCGAGGCTTCATCGCCAGCTGGCCGCAGTGGGGTGTTCCGGCGGGCCTCGTCCTGGGTAACGGCGCCCTCCTCATCATGAACAGCATCCTTTCCAATTCGGCGTTCTTGAGCTGGGGCTGGCGCGTACCGTTCCTGCTCAGCCTGGTCCTGGTCGCAATCGGGCTCTGGATCCGGCTCGGCATCCTGGAGACACCGCTGTTCTCGCAGGTGCTCGAGAGCAAGCGGGTGGAGCGCGTCCCCTCGCTGAAAGTCCTCGTCGAGCAGCCGAAAGAGGTCATCCTGGCCGCTCTCATCCGGACTTCCGAACAGGCACCCTTCTACATCTTCACCGCCTTCGTGCTCACGTACGTCGTGACGGTGCTCAAGCTGCCTCGAGGCTTCGCGCTCAACAGCGTCCTCCTGGCCGCCGTCCTCTCGCTGTTCAGCATCCCCTTCTTCGGCTGGCTGTCGGACATCGCCGGCCGGAAGCGCATCTATCTGCTCGGTGTCGTCGTCACCGGGCTATGGGCCTTCCCCTACTTCTGGCTGCTGAACTCGAAGGTGGCCGCATTGGTGCTGCTGGCCATCGTCCTCTCCCTGATCCCGCACGACATGCAGTACGGACCGCAGGCAGCGCTGATCGCGGAGAACTTCACCGGACGGATGCGATACAGCGGCGCTTCGCTCGGTTATCAGCTGGCCTCGATAACCGCAGGAGGGCCAGCACCGCTGATCGCGGTCGCCCTGCTTGCCGCTTACAAGAGCTACGTCCCGATCGCCATCTACATCGTTTTCTGCGCCGTGGTCAGCCTGATCGCGACGATTCTGATTCCGGACCGCTCCCGCGCCGACATCTCCGAGGAATTCGATCGCAAGGCAGACGGGACCGCCGTGGCTGGGTAGAGAAGCGCACCCACCAACTTCTCACTCCGATTCCGCAAGCGATGGGCAGCGATGGGAGGTCGCGGCTGGCTCGACCTCTGGTGGGATCAGGGACCTTTCCGGTACAGCTCGAGCAGTGGCTCGGCGGTCGTGACGTCGCCTGTGCCGGCTTGACCAACAGGGCGCATGATGGGGGTGGTGGCTTCGGACAGGTTCCTGAACACCTACCGGAACGCAAGCACCCCGCCGCCCGGGGACGTGCCCCCCGACCGCGCCCGCTTCATGCTCGCCGCCGATCCTGTACTCGCGCAGGCGGCCGAGCTGGCCAGGGTGGTCACCCAGGCACACCAGGGAGCGGCAGCGCAGCTGATCGGTGACGACTGGGCGCACGCGCGAAAGTACTTCTCGCTCTCAGAGAAGTACGCGGCCTGGGCCGACTATGACGTTCCTGCAGTCGGTTTCGGGATACACGCCCACGCACACCTCATCGACAAACCGCTCCGGCTGACGGACGCTGAGCTTCGTTCGCACCCTGAATGGCGCAACTTTGGCAGCGAGGTCACTCGTCACCCTCCTATGCGCGGCTGGCTGGTCGCCCCGCTGATCGGGTCGGATAAGGCGAACTATGGGTTCATACAAGCGTCAGACCGCATCCAGGGCGACTTCACCGAGATGGACGAAGCCAACCTAGTGCGCCTGGCCGCCCTGACCTCGACCGCGCTCGACGCTCTCGCCCAGGTCCACCTACCCGAGTACCGAGCGAAGCTGAAGCAGCAGTCAACGGACTGACGGCCAGGACCGGCCGAGCAGCTGTCCCGGATGCGCTCCTTGAGCAGCGAAAGGGAAGGCTCGAGCGGGCGCGCTAGCATCGAAGGATGGCCGTCCGCGCTCCGTCCGCGGCGAATCTCGTCGAGCGGCTGGCGGCGGTGTTTGCGGCGTCTATCCCTGATGCGCCGGCAGACGATGGCTGGTTCGGCCCCGACAGCGTGACGTGGAGGCTGGCCCAGGATCACACGGCTCCGGTTGCCGGTCTGCGGGCGCTCATGCTGCAGGCCCTCCACCCGCTGGCGATGGCCGGTGTCGAGCAGCACAGCGACTGGCGCCGAGATCCCGTCGGGAGGCTCGTAGCGACATCCCGCTACCTCCTCACTACGACGTACGGCGAGCGCGCGGAGGCTGAGAAGGCAGCCGCCCGGGTTCGCCGGATCCACGAGCGGGTGCGTGGCGTCGACGGGGTCACCAACCGGTCCTATTCGGCCAGCGATCCCGGGCTTCTGCTGTGGGTGCATGCGGCACTGGTCGACTCGACGATCGCCGTGGCAAGAAGCATCGGCAGGCGCCTGTCCGATGCAGACGCCGACCGCTACGTGCGCGAGATGGTCGTGGCGGCGGAACTGATCGGCATCCCGCAGGCGATTGTCCCGGCTTCAACCGACACGCTCGGCGGCTACCTCGAAGCCATGCGGCCAGAGCTGCTGTGCACTTCCGCCGCGCGCGAGGCCGTGGGCTACGTCCTCAGTCCGACCGGACTCGCACCCGACGTCGAGGAGATTTGGCTGGACATCCGCGAGGGCGCGATCGCCACCCTGCCCGCGTGGGCGCAGGCCATGTACGGCTTCGAGGAGATCCCGGTCACGCCGAGCCGCGCCGCAGAGATCCGGCAGGCGCTCGGCGTGCTGGACGCGGCGTTCATCGCCGAGCCGGGCGCGCTGGAGGCCCGGCAACGCATAACTCTCCGGATGCGGGCGGCGCGCGCACGATGACGGGATGCCTTACCGGCACCGTGTCGGGGCTCGGATAGGGCGCGCCGTGGCGATCCCTCCGGTCCGCAAACTGCGACTTCGTCGCGGGCTCGGAGTCCTGCGGCTCATGGCGCGAAACGGAGGACGGTACGCGCTGGCGGCACCGCGACTTTTCGCCGCCGCCGGCGCACGCCGTGAGCAGCTCCGGCACGACCTGGCGATGGAGACGGCCGAGGACGTAGCCGACACCCTGGGCGCGATGAAGGGCGTCCTGATGAAGGTCGGCCAGATGGCGAGCTACGTGGACGAGGGCTTGTCCCCGACTGTCCGCCGCACTCTCAGCCGGCTTCAGGACAGCGTTCCGCCGATGGGTCCGGAGCTGGCCGCGCAGGTGATCCAGGACGAGCTGGGCGCGCCCCCCGACCAGCTCTTTGCCCGCTGGGATCCGCTGCCGATCGCAGCGGCATCCATCGGGCAGGTGCACCGCGCGATAACCACCGACGGGCGAGTGGTGGCGGTGAAGGTGCAGTACCCAGGCATAGCCGAGATCATCACGGCGGACCTGGACAACGTCCGCCTCCTCCGCCGCCTGCTCCGCATCAGCTCACCAGAGCTGGACGTGGACGAGCTGCTGGCCGAGCTTCGCGAGCGGGTGCTGGAAGAGCTCGACTACCGCCTGGAAGCGGAGCACCAGCGACGCTTCGCCGGCTACTATGCCGGCCACCCGACCATTCACGTGCCCAGGGTCGTCGATGAGCTGTCGGCCCGCCGCGTCATCACCAGCGAGCTTGTCGACGGGGCGCGGTTCACCGAGGCCGCCACCTGGTCACAAGAGGAGCGAGATCTCGCCGGGGAGTCCATCTACCGCTTCGTCTTCCGGAGCCTGTACGAGCTGCACTCTTTCAACGGCGACCCCCACCCCGGCAACTACCTGTTCCACGGCGCTGGTCGTGTCAGCTTTGTCGACTTCGGTCTGGTGAAGCGGATCTGGCCGAACGACCTGAGGCCAATCGTCGGCGCGGTGCGCGCGCTCTGTATCGACCGTGACCAGGAGGGGTTCCGCCGCGGTCTGGAGGACGCGGGATTCCTGCGTCGCGCGGCGCCGGTGAGCACCGAGACAGTGGTCGAGCAATGGGGGATCTTCTACGAGATGATCCGCGCCTCCCGGCGGGTCACCGTGACTCCGGAATACTCCTCGGAGTTGGTGCGGCGATGCTTCGATGTGCGGGGCCCACTGGCGCGATACGCGACGGTCCCGCGCGCCTATGCAATCCTGCAGCGCATCAACGTGGGCTTGTTCGGCGTACTCGCTGAGCTGCGGGCCGAAGCCAACTGGCGCGCCATCGCTGAAGAGATCTGGCCATTCGTGCGTGGCGCGCCTTCGACGGCGATCGGGGAGGCGGAGGCGGCATGGTACGAACAACGACGGGCGCGGCCGGTCAGCGATAGGGCCCGGGCGGGTTGACCGCCACGCCGTAGGGACTGGTGCCAGTTGCAACAGTGGTGACCAGCTTGAGCGTGCCTGGGTCGACGACCGACAGCGTGTTGTTTCCCTGGTTGGTGATGTAGATCGCCTGGCGAGTGACGGCCGCGTTGAAGGGATCCGTGCCATAGTCGCCGACTGAGACCGTGGAGACGACTGATCGGGCTGCAGCATTGATGACTTCGAGCTTGCCCGGCCCGAGATCGGCGACGTAAGCGCAACAGCCGTCTGGGTTCATTGCGATGTTGAACGGGGCGGTTCCGACCGAGATTGTTGCGTCGACCGCGCCGCTTCGTGTGTTGATGACGCTTACGTTGTGCGACAACTGGTTGGCGACGTAGGCGGACGTACCATCAGGTGTGACTGCCACCCCGGTGGGATACTGACCCGCTCCAACGACCCGGACGCTCCGATTCGTCCGCGCGTCGATCACAGATACGTTGCCGGATCCGCTGTTGGCGACGTACACCGAGGTGCCGTCGGGCGTCGCGGCCACGCTCACGGGTTGGGTGCCCACCGGCACTGAATCCACGACCTGGTTGGTTCGAGTATCGACGACGGATACGCTGTTGGAACCACCATCGGCGACGTACAGGAAGCGGCCACCGAGACCCAGGGCAACGGCACTTGGGCTGCTTCCGGCCGGAAGAGCGACGGCGGTGACGATTGTGCGGGTGAGGGTGTCAAACACCGAGACCGCGTCATCCCCGGCCTCGGCGATGAAGGCGTGCCTGCCATCCGCGGAAATCGCGACACCCTTGGGCGAGGTGCCGATGGGCACCGTGGCAACCGGCTTGTAGTTACTGGCACTGATGACAGTGAGCGTGTTGTCGAGTTGGTTGGTGACGTAGATGTCGCGGTCGGAGACCCTGGGAGCGGTGTTCTGACATGCGGGGAAGAGCAGGCTGGTCACCGCCAGGATCGCGGCGGCCATCGTCCGGCCTGAGGATGTCAAGTCAGTAGCCCCCGGGCGTAGAAGTCC
>CAZXGB010000006.1:0-46360 GCA_964640005.1 uncultured Actinomycetes bacterium
GGCGCGACCTTCACGTGCGCCTGATAAGCGGCGTCAGGCGCCTGCGCCGGGAAGCGGGGGACCGACTTCGGGAGCTTGGGCGGCGGGACCGCGGCCGGCGATCCGGGGGTTTGCTGGCCGTTGTCTCCGCTGCTCTCGAGCACGACGTCACCTTCGAAGGGGACGTCGCCGACGTTCTTGATGTTGACGAGGTAGCGGACCCAGTTCCCGGAGCCGACCTGGGAGGCGTTGACGACGATCTCGGCGGGGAGCACCTGAGTCGCCGGCTGTGAATTACCCGAGGCGTACCAGGCCGCAGCTGCGATCGCTATCCCGACAAAGAGGAGGATGGCGGCGACCCGGTTGGCCACTGTTCCTGAAAACTACAACAGGGGACCCCGCGGCTAATCCTTGTCCGGCGGTTCGAGCCAGCGTGTGTCACCGAGCGAAATCGCCAGGTGCCGCATGCTGGCTCCCGGAGCGGCGCCGTGCCAGTGCTCCTCGCCCGGCTCGGCGACCACGATATCGCCGGCGCGCAGCTGGACACGAGCGCCTCCGCGAGACTGCACCAGGCCCTCGCCGTCGATCACGTGCAGCACCTGGCCACCGCCGTGCGCGTGCCAGTGGGTGCGCGCACCGTCAGTGAAAGTCACGACCAGGGTCCGGATGGGCTGCGGTTCCGCCTGGGCTTGGACGGCGAGCTGCTGCACGGGACCGGTGAAGCGCTCCGGACTGGCGGCGGGAGCCGGACCGTTCACCTCGGCTTGCGGGACTTTCTTCATCCGAAGAGTCTCGCTCAGCTCTCAGCGGACGAGGCCACCCTGGTAGGCGCTGCCGGAGACCGAGTTCAGCCCGCAGACCCAGTGGAAGAGCTGCTGCCCGTTGCCACCGCCGTGAACCGTCATCGAAGCGACGATCAGCGAGCCCGTGAACAGTGGGCTGGCGTTGCCGTCGCTGACATAGGCGCTCTGGGGGAGGTAGATGATTCCGCTCATGTCGGTCGCGGCGTGCGGGCCGATGGTCACGCCGCCCGAATAACCGGTGGCGCCGTTGCCGCCCCAGATGACGAAGTTGTGGGTGCCCTGAGGGTCGCGCGGCGATCCCGTGTAGTTCTGGGGATAGAGGTCGTCGAGCCCGTTCAGCTTCGCCTGACTCAGGTCGAGCGCTCCGGTGTCGGTGTTGTCGAGCATCAGCGCGACCGCGCCATTCGGATCCGCGGTCCCGGACGCGGTGTAGGTCGCGTTCGTGATCGACCCGAGCGCGATGGTCGAGGTCACGTTGACGATCTTGTAGACGCCCGGATTCATCAGGCCGCCGGACGGGAAGATCCCGTTGTAGATGCCCGGCTTCCAGTTACCGGACGCGTCCTTGGCCTGGGCCGTCGTCGTGTAAATCGGAGCCGGCTGGGCGAGGGTCGGCGCCGAGCTGTCGAACATGTGCGGTGGGGGAACACCCCAGTTCTCCGGGCTCGGAGAGGGCGAGAAGCCGAAGTTGAGGTTGTTTCCGTTGCCGCCGTTGTCGACATGGTTGGGCGGGTTACCGGGACACGCCGTGCCGTCGTAGTCGGCCTGCGTGGTCGGTATCCCGGTCGTATGGGGAACGTTGTTAGCCCCGAAGCTACCGTACGCGTAGACTGGCCCGCCGACCGTCTGTAGGGCGGCGCCACCGCCGTTGATCAGGGCATCCCCCGAGACCGCGGCGACCGCGTAGACGGCGTTGACCATCTGGGGCCCCGGGGGCGTGGCACGGGCCGCGGCCCCGGAGGTGAGCGTTCCAAAGCCGATCAGCTTGCTGAAAATGCCCGGCTGGCGATGCTGGATGGAGACGTCCAGCGCGTTGGAAGACCCGTCCGTCAGAGTCACGGTATAGCCGCTCGCCGTATAGGGGCCGGCGGGACAGGCGCTGGCGGAGCTGCACGAGCCGACCGGCAGCGCGAAGCCCAGAGGCTTGGCCAGGTACTGCATGGCGACGAAGTGGGCGGTCGCCGGCGACCCGCCGTAGAGGTAGCTGCGGGTGCCGGCGAGGGCGGCGTCGTCGGCGTGGGCCTGCAGGTTGCGCCGGTCCGCCATCGCGTATCCGCTGTCGAAGGCGAGCGCGGCGAAGCCGAAGAGAACGACGATCATGAGCGCGACGAGAACGATCGCCTGTCCGCGCTCGGCCCGTCTCGTAATCAATCTCAGTACTCCGCCAGCATCACCGTGGTCGAGGTGATGGTCTTGAAGGGGTTGATGGCCAGGTTCATGGCGGGCGTCAGTCCCGAGTAGGAGTAGACGACCGTGACCTGGACCAAAAAACAGCTCTTGAACTTCGGGTTCGCCCATTCGGGCGAGCGGCCGCCGAGGTCGCCGGGGACCGGATCGTGGCCGAGGGCAGTGCGGGCCGCGTTGCAGGAGGCGTAGCCGCTCGCAGGTGACGACTCGCCCGGAGCCAGGCAGACGCTGGTCTGGCCGGCTCCCGGTACCGGACAGCTGGCGGCCAGCGTGTTCGAGTAGAGCGTGACGGAGGAGCTGACCGGGGCCATGATGCTGGCCACGGTTCTCTTGATGGCGGCGTCGGTGAGGCAGCCGCTCCCCGTGGCCTGGTTGGTGAACACCGTGCCCGAGCAGCTGCCTGCGTAGGCGCCAAACGGACTGTCGGCTGTGTCGGCGTTGGCGACCGCCTGGCGGGCGCCCTGGCGTGCGGCTTCGGCGACCGCGCTGTTCGCCTGCATCATCCGCATCAGGTCCATCAGCACGAACGCGAGGAGGAAGAGGACGAGGGAGATGAGCGCGAACTCGACGAGAGCCTGGCCACGCTGCCGTCCGTGCCGCGACATCAGTACTCGGCCCGTCCGATCACGTCGGCCACGATCGGAAAACCGTTGCGACCGAGCAGGTTGGCGGTGAACGGGGTGATCAGCGGCATCGTCCAGCTCACGCGCACCTCGACCGCGTCGGAGCCGGCGTTCGTGGGGTCCGTGCTGGTCGCGGACGTATTTGTGAGCGCTGTCGAACCGCTGCAGTGCCAGGTCACCGTGATGGTCGCGCCCGAGATCACCGTGCCCTGCGCGGTCCCGTTGTTCGTGCTTTCCAGCGCCGCCGCGCTCGCGATTCCGGAGAGCGACCCGCCGCTCGCCGGCAGAGTCGTAGTGAGCGTTCCTCCGCTGGCGCAAGCGGTGTTAGCGGTCGACTGCTGGGTCGCCGAGACGCTCTCCCGCAGCGCCTGCCGCGCGGCGTTCAGCACAGCCTCGCGGTAGTAGAAGGCGCGGGCGACATCCACCGTCCCCAGGGCCAGGATCAGCAGGAAAGGCAGACTTATCGCTGCTTCTACAAGCGACTGCCCGCGATTACCGCCGAAGAGATGACGAAGAGGCATGTGAAAAGGCTGACAGTCTGCTGAACCGAGCTGACGGCGGCCTGAATATTCGCTTAAGTCACATCTGTTGTGCCACCCCGCCTTAAGCAGCCCACCGAGCGCCCCTCCGCCGCTTCGCGGCACCTTACACCGAAGGCGGGGAGGAGGCCAGTAGAGTCCTAAAGACCTCCGGATCGCGAGGCCAATATCCTGTTCAGATGTCCGTCACCGCCGAAACGCGCGCCAGCGTCGTAGGAAAGCCACAGCGCCGGCTCGAGGGCCGGGCGAAAGTCACCGGCACAACTCGTTTCACGGCCGACCTCGAACTGCCCCGGCTGCTCCACGCGCGTCTCGTCCTGAGTCCCCACGCGAGCGCCCGCATCGCGGGCTACGACCTCGGGGCGGCTCGCTCTGTGCCGGGAGTCGTCGCCGTGGTCACCGGATTGGATCTGCCCCGACTCGACGTTTCGGGCGCCGACCTGCCCCTCGCGCGCGAGCGGGTTTACTTTGCGGGCCAGCCGGTGGTGGCGGTCGTCGGCGAAACCGAGGCAGCGGCGGCTGACGGGGCCGCCGCCGTGAGCGTTGACTATGAGGAGCTACCGGCCGCGGTCGGACTCTTCGAGGCCATCGCCGAAGGTGCTCCGCGGGTCCTCGACGAACGCGAATCGGCGATCGACGACGCCGGCGCGCACGGAACCGCCGTGGCAGTGGCGGTAACCGAGGATCGCCACCACAACATCACCTCACAAGTCGCTTTCGAGCGCGGCGACGCGACGACCGCCCTGAGCTCGGCGGCGCGGGTGGTGAAGGGCCGGTGGACCTCGCCTCAGGTTCACCAGGGCTTTTTGGAGTCGCACGTCTCCATCGCGCGCCCTGAGCCGGACGGCGGCGTCACGATCTGGACCTCAACCCAGGGCCAGTTCCTGACTCGCAAGGAGACCGCCGCCTCCCTCCAGATCCCGGTGAGCGCGGTGCGCATCGTGCCGATGGCGGTGGGCGGAGGATTCGGCGGCAAGATCTGCTTGCTGGAACCATTGGTCGGCCATCTGGCCAGAATCGCCGGCCGGCCGGTGGCCTGTTCGCTGACCCGCAACGAGGAGTTCCTCATGGGCCGCGGCGCGCCCGGATGCGTCATCGACCTCGAGTTGGGGGCGGACGCGGAGGGCCGGCTGATGGGCGTGCGCTCGCGCGTCTGGTTCGACAACGGTGCCGGACAGGGCGGCCTCGCCGGGCTTGCCGGACTCCTGCTCTGCGGCGCCTACCGCGTGCCCGCGTACGACTTCAAGGGCTACGACGTAGCCACCAACAAGACGCCCGTCGGTGCCTACCGCGCCCCGGGCGCGCCTCAGGCGTTCTTCGCCCTCGAGTCCGCGCTCGACGAGCTGGCCGGCGCGCTCGGTCTCGACCCCATCGAACTCCGGCTGCGCAACGCCAGCCGCGAGGGCGATTCCCGTCCGGACGGTGGCACCTGGCCGCGGATCGGCCTGATCGAATGCCTGGAAGCTGCGCGCGCGCATCCGCTCTACACGCAGCCGGCAGCGCCCGGCGAGGGAATCGGGGTGGCCGCGGGCGCCTGGGGCGGAGGGCGGGAACCGGCCGCGGCTGCTTGTCGCGTCGAGCCAGACGGCACCCTCGCGCTCCACGTCGGCTACTCCGACATTTCGGGGACCGACACGACCATGGCGATGATCGCGGCCGAGGCATTCGGGGTACCGCTGGAGCGGGTTCGCGTCGAGACCGGCGACTCCGCCGCCGCGCCTTACGCCGGCATGGCCGGTGGCAGCAAGACCGTCTACACGGTCGGACCGGCGGTGCAGCAGGCCGCGGCGGAGGCGCGCCGGCAGGTGCTGGAGATCGCGGCCGAGGAGCTCGAGGCGTCGGTCGAGGACCTGGTGATCGAGAACGGCGAGGTTGCTGTCGCGGGAGTCCCCGGCAAGAAGGTCAGCGTCGGCCACCTGGCCGACCTTGCGGCGCAGTTCGGCGGGCGTTATGCGCCGGTCCTCGGTCAGGGCCGCGCAGCGATCACCGAGCAGTCGCCGATGTTCACGGTGCACGTGTGCCGGGCGCGGGCGGACGCGGAGACCGGCGAGTGGCGGGTGACCGGCTACTTAGCGGTCCAGGACGTGGGCAAGGCGATCAACCCACCGGAAGTCGCCGGCCAGGTCCACGGGGGAAACCTGCAGGCGCTCGGGCGCGCGCTCGGCGAGGTGATGGCGTATGACGAGCAAGGCGTGCTGCGCACCGCATCCTTCCTCGACTACGAGCTGCCGAGCATCGACCAGGCACCAGCGACCGAGGTTGAGCTGATCGAGATCCCGGCCCCGGCGGGTCCGTATGGGGCCAAGGGGGTAGGGGAGCCGCCCGCGGTGCCCGCGCCGGCGGCGGTCGCGAACGCGGTGGCGAGGGCCGCCGGCTGGCGGGCTTACACCATCCCGGTCAGCTGGGAAGCCCTGGCGGCGGCCGGCCAGCGCGAGGGCGCGCCAGCGTAGGACCATGGGGGCGGCCGCGTTGCCCGAGGAGCTGGCCGCCCGATTGCTTGCCGGGCTGCCGGCGGCAGTGGTCGAGATCGATGGCGAGGGGGCGATACGCGGCTGGCATGGCGCCGCTCAGCGGGTCTTCGGTTGGGCCGCGGACGAGGTCCTCGGCCAGCCGCTGAGTGTCCTCTTCGTCGAGACCCCGGATCCCGATGAAGCCGGCAGCCTGCGTGGGTCCTCGGGGATCAACCTGCTGACGCGCTGCCGGCGGGAAAGCGGAGTCGATTTTGTGGCCGCCGTGAGCGTGCGGGCGCGGCCGGACGCGGGCTCGGTGGCGGTGATCAGACCCGCGTCAGACGCCCTCGAGGGCGCCGGCGAGAGCGCCCTCGAGGCGCCGCAGCTGGATCGCACGCTCGGACGCGTCGTTGGCGGGCTCCGCCAGCTTGCAGGTATCGAGCTGGCCGCCATCGAGCGAACCGACACCCTCGCGCGGGTGCTCGTTGAAGAGGCTCGCCGGATGCTTCCCGGGACCGAGGTCATGCTCAGCCTGGTGCCCTTCCACCGGCAGGACAGCTTCCAAATTGTCGCCGGCGCCGGCGCCTGGGCCGAGGCCCAGGTCGGCCGCGAGTGGCCGCGAGAGGGAACCGTCGCGGGGCGGGCGATGGAGCTCCGTCGAGCTCTGGAGACCGCGCGCATCAGCGACCTGTCGGTCCTCCGGTCCGTCCTCGAGGCCGGGGATATTCATACCGCCCGGCTGGTACCGCTGTGGACCCGGCGGCCTCTACCCGACGGGCGCGACGCCATCGGCGTCCTCGGCTGGTACCGCAAGGAGCGCCGATACTTCACTCCCTACGAACGCCGGCTGATGAGCGCCTTCTGCCGGCTGGCGAGCCTCATGATCCAGCGGACCGAGCTGACGGCCGCCGCCGCCCGGTCGATGGCCCGCGTGCAGGCGGTGGTCGAGGCTGCGCACGACCTGACGGGGTCGCTGCAGCCGGACGAGATCCTGTCCGCTCTCGTGCAGCGCGGCATGCAGCTGACCACCGCCGATCGGGCGGCTGTCTTGCAGGTCGAGAACGGTCGCATGTCGGTGCTCGCCGGGCGAGACCTGGACGTCGAGGGGCCGCCGGTCGGGGCGGTGCTGCCGCTTGACGCTATGCGGACTGAGGAGGGCGAGGCGCTCATCCAGCGCGTCGTCGAGACCGGAAGGGCGGCGATGGCGGGCAGCTATCGGGTGGCCGGCATCCGCACCGGCCTCGAGGAGCAGCCTGTCCGGCACGTGGTCGCCGTGCCCGTGAGCGTGGCCGGCCAGCCGAGCCTCGTCCTGGTCTTCTCCCGGCGCCGCGACGAGCGGTTCACCTACGACGACGTCGTCATGCTCGAGATGGTTGCCGGTATCGCGGGTCTCGGGCTGCGCAACGCCTCCCTCTACGGTCAGGTGGCGGAGGGCGATCGGGTGAAGACCGACTTCCTGAACATGGCGGCTCACGAGCTCCGGACGCCGCTGACCGTCATGCGCGGCTACCTCTCGATGATGGCCGAGGGCACTTTCGGCGACCTCCCGGAAGCCTGGACGGCGCCTCTCGATCTCCTCCGCGAGAAGTGCGATGAGCTCGCGCGCCTGGTCGACGAGCTCCTGCTCGCGGCTCGAGTGGAAACCGGTCGAGTCGCCGTCAACCCACGCCAGGTGGATCTCAACGAGCTCGCGCGGCGCGCGGTGGAGTCTGTGCGGCCGCGAGCGCGAGCACTCAATGCCGCCGTCCGCTTCGAGGGCGCGCGCCGGCCCCTGATGGTCGCCGCCGACCCGGAGCTCGTCCTGCGACTGCTCGACGCGTTGCTCTCCAACTCTCTCGCCTATTCCGGGGACGAGCCGTGGATCCGGGTGCGGGTCCGGGCGGCACCCCAGCGCCAGGCCGAGGTCGAAGTCGAGGACCGCGGAAGCGGCATCGACGCAGCGCAGCACGAGGTCGCGTTCGAGCGGTTCGTACGGCTCGATACCAACCCTCAGGTCGCTGGTACGGGGCTCGGCCTCTACATCGCCCGTGAGCTGGCGCGGCTTCAGGGCGGGCGGCTGGTCCTGGATTGGAGCGCGCCCGGCTATGGCAGCCGGTTCGTGCTTTCTATCCCTGAGCTGGGCATGGGCGATGGCGACTGAGGCCTCCTCACTCCTCGAGGAGATCGCGGACGCGGTGCTCGCGGTCGGCGACGACGGCCGGATACGGTGGGCGAACAGGCGCCTGGCGGCGCTTCTAGGGCGTCCGCCCGGGGTCGTGGTCGGCCAGGTGCTGGCCGAGGTCATCCCGGGTGCCCGGCTCGGTCACGAACAGCGGCTTATCGTGCCTGGGGAGGATGGCGTCGAAGTCCCGGTGCTGGTGTCCTCGCGGCCGGCTGGGGACGGTGACTACGCGGTCGTGGTGACCGACCTGCGGCCGTGGTTGGGTGAGAACACGATCACGGCCGCGACCAGCGACGAGGAGCGGACGGTGGGCGCCGTTTTTCGAGAAACGGTGCGGGCCTCGGGGGGCGAGTTCGAAGGCGAGGAAGACGCCGAGGCGATAGCGCAGGCGCTCGCTGATCAGGGCCGGCGGCTGATTCCGCAAACCGACTGCCTGATTGCGCTTGTGGATCCGGGGCGCTCCGGCGTCTTTCGTGTCGCGGCTGGTGCCGGTCCGTGGGCGTCTTCCATCTCCGGCCATGAGTTCAGTCTCGAGGTCGCTCTGGTGAGCCGGGCGCTGACGGCGCGCCGGTCACTGGAAACCACCGACGCCCAGGGCCAGGGCGACCTCGGTCACATTCTCGCCGTGGGCGGCATCACGACCGCGCGCGTGATCCCGATCGTCGCCGACCAGCCGCTCCCCGATGGCCGAACCGCGCTGGGCACGATCGGCTTCTACAGCCGCCGGAAGAGCGCTTTCAGCGAGCACCAGCGGCGGCTGATGGACGAGTTCGCGACGCTCGTCAGCGTGTCGCTGATGCGGGCAGCGCTCCGGCGAGCGGCTCGCGTCGGTGAGGAGCGATTGCAGATGGCGCTCGGGCTTGCGCTCGACCTCAGCCGCTCGCTCGACGTCGCCGAGGTCGTCGGGCCTCTCCTCGACCGCGCCCTTGCGGCGGCGGGCGCCCAGCGCGTGGTCATGCTCCGAGTCGAGGGCCCGGACACGGTGACCGAGGACTATCGTGACGTCGACGGGTACCCGGACGTTATCGGATACCGACACCCGATCCAGCTCCAGCCGCTGATGGAGAGGGCGCTGTCGACTGGGGCTCCCGTCACCGGCGGGCGCTACCTGAGCGGCGTGTTTCCGGCGCTCTTGCGCGACGCGCTGGAGGGGGTCAAGCACACGCTGACCGTGCCCCTGTTGCTGGGGTCGGAGCCGGTGGCGGTGCTCGTGCTGAGCCGCCGCGTCGATCGCGAGTTCGGGGTTGACGAAGTGGCCACGATCAGACTTCTCGGGGGCCTGGCCGCGCTCGCTCTCCGCAATGCCGGACTCTATGGCCAAGCGCGCGACGCCAACCGGGTGAAGAGCGATTTTCTGAACATGACGGCGCATGAACTGCGAACGCCGTTCACCGTCGTCGCCGGCTATATCTCGATGCTTCAGGACGGCAGCCTGGGCGAGGTGCCGCCAAAGCTGGAGCGGCCGGTAGAGACGCTCACCACCAAGTCCCGAGAACTCGGCCGTCTGGTCGAAGACCTGCTCCTGGCCGCTCGCTTGGAGACCGGTGGCCTGCCGGTCCAGCAGATCAGTTTTGACGCCGCCGCCGCGATCGCGGAGGCGGTACAGCGCGCGACTCCGCGATCGGCACTGCTTGCCGCCGACGTGCAGGCCGATCCTCCGGACCAGCCGGTGGCGGCATTGGGCGACCCCCTGTACGTCGCTCGAATCCTCGACAACCTGGTCAACAATGCGCTCAGCTACGCGAGGGGTACGCCGTTCGTTCGGCTCAGCGTGCGGCGAACCGACGGATGGGTCCGCCTTGAGGTCGAGGACCGCGGGCGCGGCATCGCGGCGGTGCATGCCCAGCGCATCTTCGACCGCTTCTACCGGGCGCTGCCCGACGACCAGGCGGCCCAGCCTGGGTCCGGTCTCGGCCTCTATATCTGCCGCCAGCTGGCCGCCAGGCAGGCGGGCCGGCTCGAACTCGAATGGTCGCGAGTAGGGGAGGGCAGCCGCTTTGTCCTCACCCTGCCCGCCTCGACCAGCTGAAGGAGGAAGCCCATGCGAGCCATCGTCGCCACCCGCACAGGCGGCCCCGAGGTTCTCGAGCTGCAGGACGTTCCCGAGCCGGCCCCAAGCGCGGAGCAGCTCAGAATCCGGGTGGCCAGCGCCGGCGTGAACTTCGCGGACGCCCTCTCGACGCAGGGCAAATACGCCGCCAGCCCGCCGCCGCCCTTCATCCCCGGGCTCGAGGTCGCAGGTCACGACGAGTCCGGGCGGCCGGTTTGCGCGCTGCTCCCGAGCGGCGGCTACGCGGAGGTCGCGGTCGCCGACCGGGCCCTGACCTTCGACGCCGGCGGCCTCGATCTGCTGGAGGCCGGCGGCTACCTGCTTGTGACTCTGACCGCCTATTACGCGCTGCGCTGGTGCGTCCGGATCGAGAGCGGGGAGTCGATTCTGATCACGGCCGGCGCGGGCGGGCTGGGGACGACGGCGATCCAGGTGGCTCGCGCGCTGGGGGCGAGCCGCGTGGTCGCCGTTGCCTCAACGGCCGAGAAGCGCCAGTTCGCGCTCGATCACGGTGCCGACGAGGCCATCGGCTACGAGGACGACTTCCCCGCCTGCGATGTGGTCTTCGAGACCGTCGGCGGCGACGTGTTCACGAAGGCCTGGAAGGCGGCGCCCCACCTCGGCCGGATGGCCACGATCGGCGCCTCCGCCGGAGTCCCACCGTCCCTGCCCGGGTTCGACGAGGCACGGCGCCACAACGTCGGGGTCTTCGCCTTCAGCTTCGGCATGCTCCGTCGCAGCGATCCCGATCGCGTCGTCGCCACCGCCGGTGAGGGGATCGACCTGCTCCGCTCAGGGCAGGTGCGACCACCCGTCGCTATGCGGCTGCCGCTGACAGAGGCAGCGGAAGCGCACCGGCTGCTGACCGGCCGGCAGTCGGTTGGAAAGCTGGTGCTCAATCCCTGAAGACCTGGTCTTCGATGACCGCGGTCCCCGCGAAGTCGTCGCCAAGGAGGCGGGCCAGGGCCTGGCCCGGGGTCACCCCCGAGCCGTCGACGGACACGACGCGAATCTCCATCAGCCGAGCTCCCAACGTTTGGCCGAAGGCCGCCCAACAGCCGACGTGGTAGAGGGTGGTGATGGCGAGCGTCCGGAGCGGTCTCAGGCGACCCAGCGACAGGCAGAGTGCGAGGTCGATCGCAGTGGCGGCTGTCCGTGCCCGCCGCGTCGCTGCCGAACCGGGCAGGGGGTCGCGGCCACGCAATTGAAGGAGAAACAGGCGCGTCACCAGGTGATGTGCCTGCTTCTGGGTCAGCGTGTACACGAGCCCCGGCAGCGATGGCCGGTAGCCGCGCAGCCAGCCGCTGAGCCTTCCGTCACGCCAGGAGAAGCCGACGAACCCGCCTGGGCCCGCGGCCAGCAGCCCGCCCAAGATCGGCCAGCGCACGCCATCGTCGGTCGTCTCGGGTGCGCCGAAGCGCAGCAGCTCGACTGGCCCGAGGGTGAATGCGTTGCTGCTGGCGCGGACTAGTCCGAGCGTGACCGCGCTCGTAACCGGCAGGAATGCCGCCTCCACGACGCGCGCCGGGGGAGCCGACGGCGACTCGACACTCTCGGTCAGATCGACCACTTGTGACATTGTCGGCAGTGGCCGGCCAGATGAGGGAATTCAGCGCTTCTGTGCGCATCGCATGCACTCCCCAGGAGGCGTTCGACTTCGTGGCCGATTACCGCAACGTCGAAAGGGTCCTCGAGGGCGTCACGCGTTGGGAACCGCTGGATGCCCGGACGCGCGGCGCCGGGACGCGCTGGAACGTGGAGATGCGGACGTTTGGCATTCCCCTCGGCAACCGGCTGCTAATCGATCGCTGGGACGAGCCGCGAGCGATCGGCTGGCGCTCCGAGTCCGGGCTGATCGCGCAGCGCGGCGGCTGGTCCTTTCGGCAGCGCGGCCCTCAAACCGAGGTGACGCTCCGGATCGCGTACGAGCCGCCGGGGGCGGCGATCGGCAACCTCTTCGCGAGCCGAGCCGACGCCTCCGTCAGGCGGCGCTTGGAGCACGCGCTCGAGGCGATGAAGGAGCTTCTCGAGGCGGGGGAGTGAACACCAGGAAGAGGGCCGCCGCCAGGAACGCGGCAGCGGTCAGAACAAGCGCGGCCGTGTAGTCACCCAGACGGTCGTAGAGGGCGCCGGCAGCGAGGGGGCCGGCCGCCGCCAGGACGCTGACCGGTGCTCCCTGGACCGAGGTGATCGCGCCATATGAGCGGCGGCCGAACTGCTCAGCCATGACCGAGGCCCGCAGAGGTGACACGGCGCCAAAGGCGAACCCATAGACGGCGATGTAGGCCCAGAGAAGAACCTGGGCGGAGGCGTTGAGCAGGAGCAGAACACCGAGCGCCTGCAGGAGAGTCGACAGCACCAGCATCGGCTTCGGGCCGAAGCGTTCGCTGAGGAGGTTCAAGCCCAGCCGGGCCGGGAGGCTGGTCGCGCCCAAGAGGCCGGCTGCGGTGGCCGCGAAGACGGGACCGTATCCACGCCCGATCAGGAACGGGACCTGGTGGGCGAGCACGACCGCGTGCGCCATCAGAGCCAGGCCGCTCGAGCACGTGAGGGTCCAGAAGGCCGGGAAGCGGATGGCGTCGCGGAACGCATGGCCGGTCGCCGGGGCCGTCAGAGCCTTGTCATCGCCGTCGGGTGTGAGGCCGTGGTCTTCGGGGTGGCGGCGTAGCAGCAGCGCGTGCGCAGGCGCGCAGACGGTCAGCTGGAAGGCGCCCATCGCGAGCAGCGTCTCGCGCCAGCCGAAGCGTGCGATCAGAAGGCCGGCGAGCGGAATGAAGATCAGGGACGCCAGCCCCCCGAGAAGAGTCAGCAGCGCCATTGCCGAGCCTCGCTTGCGGTTGAACCAGTTGGTGACGACGACAAACGTCACCGGGTAGAAGGTCAGGGCCATTGAGAGCGCGAGGGCGCCTGACCAGAGCGCGTAGAACTGCCACAGCGCCTCGATCCGGGAGAGAAGCCCGAGGGAAACGGCGCCGATCACGGAGCCGGCCGTCATCAGCTCTCGAGCCCCTCGCCGGTCGACCACTCTTCCGACCAGCACGCCGAGCAATCCGGAGATCAGAAAGCCGAGCGAATAGGCACCGCTGAGGGCGCCGCGTGTCCAGCCGAGGTCACGCTGAATCGGAACCACGAGCACGCCGAACAGGTACTGAGTGGTGCCGTAGGAAATGATCGTCGTGATCCCCAGTGCCCAGACCAGGACCCAGCCGTAGTAGACGCGCCGGCGCCGTTTCATCGCAGTTTGAATCTACTTCTCGCTCGCAAGCCGATCCGGTCCCGATTACACATTCGTGATGCGCCGCTGACGGACCGCAGCCGGGGTCCTTCCGACACTCCGGCCCGTGGTTCGAAGCGGTCTCCTGGCCGGGGTTACGGCGTTGATCATGCTGCTGACCGGCGGCTATTACTCGGAACGAAGCAGGGCCGGCGATGCCGTCCCGGCCTCGCCGGCCGGTTCTCCGACCGTCGCCTCCAGCGCCGATCCGGGGCCGACCGCGACGGCAACGCCCACGCCGACCCCGACGCCATCGCCACGGTCGACGGCACAGCTCCAGACCCAGGTAGCCCAGCTCGCGCAGTCTTCAGGGGCGAACATCGGCGTCGCTCTGGTCGAGCTGGGGGGCATGCAGCCGCTGAGCTGGAACTATCAGGGGGACCTGGCATTCGTTGCCGCGAGCACCTACAAGCTGCCGCTCTTGATGGAGGAGGCCCAGCGCGTGGCGGCGGGCTCGATCAAGGGTTCGGACGTGCTCTGCTACGCCGACGGCGACTGGGAGGACGGCTGGTTTGCGGATTACGCCGACGGCTCCTGCTACACCCGGCAGGAACTGGCCGCCCGCGTCGGACAGGAGTCGGACAACACCGCCGCCCACATCCTTACCGACCCCCTGGGCGGCGCCTCCGAGCTCAACGCCTATGCCGGCGGGCACGGAGCCACCGAGTCGCGGTTCTATGACCCCAACACCACAACCGCCAGCGACCTGGCCCGGCTCTGGGTGGACGAGGCGAGCGGTCGCGCGGGCGGCACGGCGGCGCAGCAGTGGCTCTATCCGCTCCTGACGCACACCGCTTACGAGGCCGGCATCCCGGCCGGCACGCCCAGTGGGACCAACGTCGTTCACAAGATCGGCGTGCTCGAGGGCGAGGTCAACGACGCCGCGCTCGTCACAAACGGGCCGCGGGGCGCCTACGTGCTGGCGGTGATGACCGACGGGCCGGGGGGCAGCGGCGGCTGGGAGCTGGTGGCGGCGATCTCGAGGGCGGTCTGGGAGTTCGAGTCGGCGCGCCCTTAAAGCTGCGAGCGGCTCAGGCGGCCGCTGGAACGGCGCCGCCCTACCGTACGCTGGGGCGCGATGCGCCTCGACCAAGAAAGCCGGCACCTCCTGGGCGGCGCACGCATCGGCATGCTGGCTCTGGCGGCTCCGACCTATCCGGTCGTCAACCCAGCCGCCTTCGCCTTCTCCGGCGATTCGGTGTGGATGACGACCTCGCGCTATGCAGCGAAGCTCGGAATGGCTCGGCGCGACCCGCGGGCCTCCTTCATGGTCGTGACGGACGATCGCAGTGTTCTCTTCCAGGGCATCCTCGAGCCCTACGACCCGAGGACCCTCTCGGGCGCCTTCCGAGCGGCCATGGGCGGGCCTCGGTTTGCAGTCAGCATGGCCAGCTACGCGCTCAAGAACGCGGCCTTCATCGGCGGCTACATGGTCGACATCACGGGCGTGCCACGAGAGTGGTGGCCGCAAAACCGAGTCATCCTTCGCCTCCACCTCGAACGCCCCCGCGTGCTGGTCGCGGGCACGGCCGAGGCCCAGCGGAGGGATCGCATCGTCGGCCCGCCCGCGGCGGTGGCAAAGGGCCTCGAGCGTGAGTCACAGGCGGTCCTCTGCTGGCTCGAGCCCGGTGCGCACGGACCCCAGATGCTGCCGGCGCTCTGGGCGGCCGACGCCGAGGACATTCTGGCCTGGGTACCGAGCGGCCTGGCCCCTCCGCCCAACGACGCGCGAGGAGCGATCGCTGTCGACTACCACCATCCCTTTCGGGCGACCCGGATGCTCGGCGCCTGCTCGCGCGGCCGCTTCGAACGCGACGACTCGGCTCGCGGCGCGATCGAGAAGCGCTATGGGGTCGAGCTTGCCGAAGGGGTGGGACTGCGCTTGCGCACCCGGCGGGTGACCTGGTGGCGCGGCTTCGAGGTCAGCACGACCGCGGTGGCGGCGGTTATCCGGCGCCCCGCCTCCTGAACTGGTTCCGCGCCACCAGGCGAAGCACCACCTCGCCCTGCTGGTTCACGAACTCGCCACGGCCGCGCAGCGTCCCGCGTCCAGGGTCGTTCGTCGAGGGCAGTGAGTCGAGGATCTCGTAGCGTCCGCGAAGCACGTCGCCCGGGCGCACAGGCCGCAGCCAGCGCAATTCCTCGAGGCCGGGCGAGGCCAGGCTGGCGGCGCGGTTCAGGAACTCGGTCGCGAACAGACGCATGAAGAGGGAGCCCGTATGCCAGCCGCTCGCGATCAGACCGCCGAACGGCCCTTCCCGCGCCGCCTCTGGATCGATGTGAATCGGCTGCGGATCGTAGCGGCGCGCGAATTCCAGGATCTCACTCTCGGTCACGGTCACCTCACCGAGCTCGAAGATGGCGCCCGGCCGGAAGTCCTCGAAGTACCTCATCCGGCTCCGTCGCCGAGAAGCTCGTAGCGAAGGAAGAGGTGACTGCCCGACGCTTTCAGGCTGCTCAGCCGTCCCCAGATCGGGTGCTCCGGCAGCAGCTCGATTCCGTGCACCATTCCTGCCCGCGAACGGCCGCTGCGGCCGGCCAGGAGCGGCGACAGAGTGAGAAAGATCGTGTCGAGTAGGCGGTGGTCGAGCAGCGCCCCCATGAGCGCGGGGCCGCCCTCGGTGAGGATTCGCCGGTGACCGCGGCGGCGAAGGTCGGCCAGCACGTGCCGCATGTCGAGCCGGTCGCCTTCGAAGACGGCCACCTCCGTTCCAATTGGCGGCGCGCCGATACGCCTCGCCCCGCCGGGCGTGGTGTAGACCAGGGCATGACGCTGGAACACGGGCTGGCTGAGGTCGAGACTGCCGCTGGCGCTCACGATCGCCGTGACGGGGCGGGGTGGCAGAGCGAGCGATTCCCGGAGCTTTCTCCAATCCTCGCTCAACCCGCGTGCCACGAAGTCGGGATCCCAAAGGATGCCCGGCTCGTCGCGAACGGTTGACGCGCCGACCAGGACGCATGACGCGCAGGCCCGGAGCAGGCCCATCACGAAGCGGTCAGCCGGGTTGCGCCCGCTGATCGCCCCGCCGGACGACAGGCCGGGCATGTCGAGGGCGACAACGCCGTCCACCGAGCTCACGAAATTCGAGTACAGGGTCACTTCGGCGAGCACGAGCGGGCCGCCGTAGAGCTCGGCGACCCTCGGAGGCAGTGGAAGCCCGTCCCCGGCTTCATCGAGCAGCGTCCGCAGCGCCTCCACGGACGCTCACTTTGGCAGAAATCGAAACCGGAACCGCACGTGGCTGCCTAACTCCGCCCCGCCTACGCCCCCCGCAGCGCCGCCCAGTCTTCTCTCATCACCTCGGTCAGGACCTCGTCCCACCAGCGCCCATCTCGGTAGAACTGCTGGCGCCGCCGGCCGATCTCCTTGTAGCCGGACTTGGCCTGCGCCCGACCGCTGGCCACGTTGAACTCGATGTAGCTCGAGGTGAGCTTCCTGAGAGTCGTCTGCCGGAAGGCGAACTCCGTCCGCAGCCACATCGACTCGCTGCCGACGCCGCGCCGCCAGAATGCGGGGTCTCCGATCACGGTCCCGGTCTGCCCGTGCTGGTTGGCCCAGTCGATGCCATGGATCGCGCTCGAGCCGATCAACCGGCCCTCCGCTTCGATGCCCCAGATGATCGTTTGCGGGTCGTTGGCAACGCGTTCGAGCCAGGCGCGCTCCTCACTCAGGCTGGGGACGAACCGCCGGAGGATGCTCCTGGTGACCGACGGATCCTCGAACCACGTTGTCATGAGTTCCGCCTCCTCCTCGCGGAGGGGACGGAGCATGCAAGCCTTCCCAGCCAGTCGCGGCCCCAACATAGCGGGGCAGCCTACAACGAGTCGAACTCCCGATTCTCTCTGCGGTGCTAGCCTCGATCGTGCTCGATCGTGCACGCCGTGATCGCTTCCCTCAACCCAGCCATGCGGCCCCTGGCGCTCGGCGCCGCCGCCCTCGGTATCGAGTTCGCCCGCGTCCTCGGCATGCGCCAGGCGGCGATTCCCGCCGCCCTGTGCGGCGGAGCCGCGCTCTGCCTGCTTGCCGCCGGTACACCACTCGACCGGCTCGGCCTCGGCCCCGGCCGCGCCGGTTTCCGGGCGCTCGGCGCGGCAGCGCTGACCGCCGTCCTGCTGCTGCCGGCGGCGGTGCGCTGGACGGGTCAGGAACCGCTCACCGGCTGGTTCGCGGTGGCGGCGGTCGTGATCGCGCTCGGGGAGGAGCTGGCCTTCCGCGGCGCGCTGTTTGCGGCACTCGAGCAGGCTTTCGGTCCCTCGGCGGCGGTCCTTGGCAGCAGTGCAGCCTGGACGGCCGCCCACGTGCTCGCCCATCCGCCCAGCTTCCTTCCCGCGGTCTTCTGCGCGGGGCTGGTCCTGGGGTTGTGGCGGCTGGCCATGCGCGACCTGGCTGCCCCGATCGCCGCCCACGCACTCGCCGACCTGGCGCTGTGAGCGGCGCGTTGTGGACGTCACGGCGGCGTCCCGTTGGTCGTTCGACGGTGACCGATGATGCGTAAGCGGCTGCTGGCGCTAACCGCCCTTGCCGCCGCTGCCTACGTGGTTGCCGCCTGGGCAGTCGCCCCGGGCTTCTTCGACGGCTTCGCGCCGCCCGAGGCGTACCACTGGCTCAAACCGCCGCCCGGGGTCAAGAATGTGGGCCAACCGCAGGGCGGCTCAGGACAGTTCAGAGTGGCTCCGAACGGTCAGGTCGATCCAGGCTCGGTGTTCACCAGCGACACCCAGCCGCAGGCGGCCCTGAGCGCGATCGCGGGCGCCTTCGAGGCGCCCCCAGACCGCTCGCCAGTGACAGTGACCATCACACCCGTCAGCAGCTACCCCGCGACAACGGGACTCAACTGCGTCACCAACGTCTACCAGATCAGCGCGAGCTCGCGGCTGGTCAAGGACGCGCTGATCACGCTCCGCTTCTCGGATGCGGTGCCGGCACCCTCCGACATTTATCGAGCGTCGGAAGGCAGCGGCTCCTGGAGCAAGATCGGCAACAGCGGCGCGTCCGCTCCTTTCTACATCTCCACGTACACCAACCAGCTCGGCTACTTCGCCGCCTGCTATCCGGGTGACGCCACTAAGACGCCGCCCGGAGTGCGGGTTGGCGGCAGTCAGACGTTGCCCGTGATCGTGGCCCTCGCGATCCTCCTGGTCGTTCTCGGCGGCATTCCGCTCGCGTTCATACGCCGCCGGGGAAGTGACGAAGCAGGGGAGGGCGATGGCGAGAGCCCCAGGAGGGATCGAGGGACGTCGGGCTGAGCGGCGGCCGCAACACTTCCGCGGCCAGGCCTGTCTCCCCAGCGCCTCACTTGCACGAGCTGCTGGAGCGCGCCGACCTCGCCATGTACTGCGCGAAGCGGTCGGGCAGCCTGACGGCTAAGCTCGCGGCGTGTTGTTCCGCAGAGCGAGCATCGACGACGTCCCGGTGATCGCGGACGTGATGACGCGTGTGGATCCGGACGAGCCCTGGGACCCCGTGCTCTGGAGGCACAACTGGGAGACATGGACGATCAGCGGCTTCCCGAGCCGGTCTTACCTGGTCCTCGACGCTGGCGCCGTCGCCGGCGTCGCCGAGTGGTGGATGCGAGAACCGCCGCCGGGTGAGCTGCGACTTGGCAGTCTGCGAGTCGGGCTCCTTGCCGAGGACAGCGCGGCAATGCGCGAATGCCTGAGCATGCTCGAGGGCGACCTTCGGGAGATGGGCGTCAACGGTTTCGCGGCCTCGACGCGGGAGGACGAGCACTTCCGGCCGGCCGAGCTGCGGGCGACCGGCTACCGGCCCGATCGTCTGTCCCGACGGTGGGAGCTCGACCTGGCGGCCAACCGTGATCGGCTCCGCGCGATGGCGGCGCCCGCGTGTGAGCGAATGGCGCGCCAGGGCATCGAGGTGCTGACCATTGCGGATGCCGAGCGCAGCGATCCAGGCGTTCTGCGCAAGGTCTACGAGGTCGACCGCCTGGCCACCCAGGACGTCCCCACGACCGTGCCGCACGTCACACCGCCTTTCGAAGGTTGGCTCCACGACCTGACGTCGCCCGGCCTGCGAAAGGACCGGATGTGGGTGGCGTGCGCGGGCCCCGACGTCCTCGGTATGTCGTGGCTCAAGTACCCCCCTGTTCGGGGCAATGTGTGGACCGACTGGACGGGTGTCGCGCCGGCGGCGCGTGGTCGCGGCATTGCCCGCGCGTTGAAGCTGCAAACACTCCTGCAGGCGATCGAAGTCGGAGTGGGCCGGGTCCGGACGGAGAACGACGAGGAGAACGCGCCCATCCTCCACATCAACGAGCAGATGGGCTATCGCGCGATCCCGGGCACGCGCCTTTGGCTCAAGGACGCCGAGGGCGGCTAACCCAAGCTCGGAGTAAGGTGCGCGCTGGGCAATGGGGTTGGGTGGGCGGCCGCGGCACCTCCACGACTACTTCACCGGTACGCCTCACCCACTTCTTCAGCGCCTCCACCAGCCTGCCGACCCGCGTGTGCTCGCCTCCGTCCACCGCGCGATCCGGGAGGAGACGCCGAACCTCGCGGTCGGCCAGGACTACAGGCTCGAGGGTGAGGTCCACGAGCACGCCTACTTCAACATCCAGCCGCATACCTCGCCAGGTGGCCGCCGCATGGAGCGCGTGCAGGCCGTCTTCGTGAGCGCGTGGTGGGACCGCAACGGGGCCTCGGCCATCTTCCGGACGGTCGATGCCGCGCAGGTCTACTTTCGGGTGCCGCTATCCCGTTTCCAGAACGATTCCGTGAAGGTCGAGGGTCACGGGATCACGTGGCCAGAGGAGCGGCCATCCGCTCCGGATGGGTCTCCATCCGTTCGCTAGGCTGCGGCTAGTCCGGCTCCTCGTCCACGTACTTGCTGGCCTCGTAGATCGAGCCGCAGTCAGCGCACCGGTACTGCAGAAGCATCGCCTGGGTGCCGAACAACGACAGCATCTCGGCCTCGCGGGAGCTGCAGAACGGACACTCGGGCGCCGGCCGCGCCTCCTCGGCAGAATCGGCTGCCCGGGAGACCCGCGCCTCAGCTCGCGGCACGTCCCGCGCCTGCCGGTAGGAACCGCTTTTCCTCGAGCCCGCGGAGCATGTCGAACGTGCGCTGGTCGAGCGCGCCTGGCCGCACACGGCGCCGGGAGGCGTCCCAGACGCCCCAGTCGACCTCGAAATGCGGAGCCGGCGTGCCGAGACGCTCGGCGACCCGGGCGGCGAGCTCGGCCGGACCCATGGAGAGCGTGCCTGAAGCGTGGAGCGCGGCCAGCTCGCCGTCGGGCGGTCCGAACCACTCGATCGCCTGCCGCCAGGCCTCTTGCAGGGGCGCCTCCTCGACGCCCGAGCGCAGCCATGAGCGGCCGTGGAGGAAGTGGTAGCGCTCCTCCTGCAGCATCTTGCGCAGGCGCTGCTGAAGGACCTCGACGCTGCCTTCGACCATGGCCTGGATTACGGCGGTGAAGGCGGTGTCGAGGACGGCGTTGGCGGCCACGAACTGGGACCACGACTCCCAGGGCTGGTCGAGGTAGGCGACGATCGAGTAGGAGGCAGGGTCGCTGTCGCGCGGGAGCGCCGTTCGCGGATCTTCGCCCAGCGGGTCGAGGCATCCGTAGAGAACGCGTGAGTGTCCGATGTCGTCGAGACCCATGGCCGCGGCCGCGATGTCCGCCTCGAGTGAGGGCGCCCGCGTCGCCCATTCGGCATAGCGGAGTCCGAGAAGCTGCTTGTTATCGGCCAGTGAGAGCACGAGCGAGGCGAGGCTCACTCGGTCGTCTCCTCGCCCGGCGCCCAGAGCTGGATCATGGCTTCGCGAGGCACGATCGCCATCTCGATCCAGCGCTCCTCGTCGTAGGTTGCGCGCGCGTAAGCGCACGCCAGGTCGTTGTCGGGCGCCACCACCGAGCCGATCAGCCGGATCGGCTCGGAGCGGAGCTTCCGCGCGAAGACCTCGTACTCGCGAACCGCTTCGTGAACACGGGTGTATTCCTTCACAGGGCGATACCCCACAGCCCGAGTGCCTCGCGCCCTTCCTGCGTCAGACGGGCCGAACTCCAGGGTGGCGACCAGACGATGTTGACGCGGACGTCCTCGACGCCGGGCTCACGCAGCAGGCGTTCGCGCACGTCCTCCAGGATGAACTCGGTCGCCGGACAGCCCATGGCCGTGAAGGTGAGGTCGACCTCGGCCGTCCCGCCTTCCGCCATCCGTACCCCGTAGACGAGCCCCAGGTCGACGATGTTGACCGGCATCTCCGGGTCCTCGACGTCCTTGAGCGCCTCGACGAGGTCAGGCCTGCCCATGCGCTTTCCGGAAGTTGTGGAACTCCTCCTGGAGCATGGCCACCATCTCGCCGTTGCGCGGCCCCCGCGCTCGCCAGCGCGCCAGCACATCGTCCCACGTGCAGGGGTCGTCGAAGTTCCAGCGCTTGGCGTCGGCGTCGAAGGTGCAGGGGAAGGGGTAATCGAGGACCCACGTTTGTTCTGTCAGGGAGGACCCGGCGCCCCCGCCTTCCTGATGGGCGGGCACCCGGATGCCGATCTCCTCGCAGTAGGGCACGACGAGGGACAGCCACCACTGCCGAAGCCCGTCGTTGGTCTTGCCCTTGAGCCGGTAGTCGAGCTGCTTGGAGTGCATCTTCAAGCTGTCGGGGAGCCCGAACCACTCAACGGTCAGCGGAAACATCCAGTCCACCGCCCGCTGCAGCTCCGCCTTGGTCTCGCCGCCGGCCTGGCTCATCCGCTTCATCCAGGTGCGGCCGTTGCGGAGGTGGAAGTTCTCCTCCAGCATCACCTTGACCAACCCCCGCTTCCAGGGACCGTACGAGCAGAACTCGTGGATGTCCCCGAGAAGGCAGAAGCCGGCCTGGTCGTAGAAGGCGTTGGCGACCACCAGCTCGGTCCAGCTCTCGAGCGGGACGTCGAACGCGTATGGGTAGCGGAAGGCCTTGGGGTCGCGCGAGAAGATCAGCTGCTCCTGGTCCTCGCCCAGCTCCTCCAGGATGTGGTAGGCGATGTGGGCGTGCGCGAGCTCGTCCTGGATGATCGCCATGCCGGTCATGAAGGCGTTGATGCTGGGCGCGCGCCGGGCGGCCAGGTAGTAGGCGGGCGCCGAGATCAGCTCGGTGTCACCGGACACGATGAGTGTGTGCTTGAGCTCCCGCAGGTACTCCGGCGTCATCTCCGAGGTCGACTCGACAAGCTCGTTGTTGCGCATCAACTGATCGAACTGCGGATTAGCCATCGCCATCTTGTCCTGCCTCTTGCCCTGCCTCTCTTATTGCGCCATTCTCGACGATCGTATCGTTCGCTGCAATAAGCAGCCAGTAGCGCTCCGCCCGCTCGCGAAGGGCCGCGTTGAGCTTTAAGAACAGCTCCCGAGCTTCGAGCCCGATCCAGCCGGCAGGCAAGAGGACGTCCGGAAGGTCGGGGTCGACGAATGGAAAGCGCCGGTAAGCGTGCGTCAGCAGGAAGCGCCGGTGGAAGGCCTCGCGGTCGTCGAGCCGGCGCTCGTCGGCCAGCTGGCCGCGGATGTCGCCCACGAAGTGGCGGTAGCGGCGCTCGACCTCCTTCAGATCCCAGGCCCGCTCGATCAGCTCCGCCGGGTCTCGCGGCCACTCCAGGGTGCCGTACTGCATGGTCACGTCGCGTTCCACGCCGGAACGCAGGACGAGGTCACGCACCTCAGCCCGGAGATCGTGCGGGGAGACGAAGAGACCGTTGCCGAGGGCGCCGAAGCCGAGGAAGCTGAGGCCCTGACGGAGGCGGTCCCGCTGCCCGCGCCGGCGTTCGGGCAGTGAGTAAGAGACGAGCAGCCACTGGCCATTCCAGCCCTCGCGGTGACGCCCGTAAATGCGACCGGCGCCCTCCTCGATCAGCGCCAGGCCTCGCGGAGTCAGGCGATAGCGCGGGCGGTCCCCGGAGCGGCGAGCCGAGAGCCACCCCTCGCGGGTCATCCGGGAGACAGCCGAGCGGAGCGCATTCTGGCTGACGCCGAATTCGGCCGCGACGCGCACGAGAGACCCCACGTACGCCTCCTCCTTGCCGAGCGGGTGGACGTAGTCCCCATACAGGGTGAAGAGGAGAGAGCGTGGGTTCAGGGTGCCGCTGGCCGCCACCAGGGTCAATTTAGTGCGCTGGTACAATCGTGGTTCGCTCTCGCGCCCGCCCGAGAATCGTGCGGTGCGCTTCGTGGTGGCTATAGCTCAGGGGCAGAGCACCAGGTTGTGGCCCTGGGGGCCGAGGGTTCAAATCCCTCTAGCCACCCCAACCTTTCCAGGTCTTGAAGAGAATGATGGCCTCGACGTGATGCCGCGACTAGGGCCGGTCACCCTCGAGGGGCGGTTCGTGCGGCTCGAACCGCTCGCCGAGCAACACTTCGACGATCTGGCCGTGGCCGCCGCCGATCCCGATATCTGGCGCTGGCTCCCGACAGACAGCTTCACGCCGCAGGAGTTCGAGGCCTGGTTTTCGGCCGCGCTCGGGCGGCCCCCGGACATGGAGCTCCCGTTCGCCGTTATCGAACGCTCGTCCGGCCGCGCCGTCGGGTCAACCCGCTACATGGACGTCGACGAGGTCAACCGCGGTGTCGAGATTGGCTGGACGTGGTACCGAGCGTCGGCCCAAGGGACAGCCGTCAATCCGGAAGCCAAGCTGTTACTGCTCGGACATGCGTTCGACGACTGGGGCGCGATCCGCGTCTGCCTCAAGACCGACTCCCTCAACGTCCGCTCGCGAGCCGCCATCGAGAAGCTGGGCGCTGTGTACGAGGGTGACCTGAGAAACCACCGTATCCGCCAGGATGGGACGTTCCGGCACAGCTCCTACTACTCGATCCTGCCCGGCGAGTGGCCGTCCGTACGCGCCAGGCTGGAGCAGCGGTTGTCAGCTGAAAGAACAGGTTGGCCAGGCGGGCAATCAACTGCAGAATCCTGACGCCGCGGGCGTGCGCGCCCACAAAAGTGACCCCGACGAACCGCCTCTCTGGCTCCGGTGCGGGCCTTGCGGCTCAACCGGCTCCTTCGAACGTGTCCCTCGGGGCCGCGCTCATTATCCGAAGGTTAAACGCCGCCCGCAAGAGCCAAATTCAAGCGGTTGCCAGGCGGTGAAAAGTAGCCCCTAACCAGCCCGCTCCTGGCGGCGAAACCTGGCCGCCACCGCATACGAGCGGTGGCCTTCGAGCTCGACGAGCTCCACCGCTTGCGGTGGGAGGTCGTGAAGAAACTGAGACGGCGCGAGGTTGTGTGCCTTCCCGAACAGGTGCCGAACGTTGACCGCGGTCACGTACAGCAGCTCCCGGGCGCGGGTCATCCCCACGTAGCAGAGCCGCCGCTCCTCCTCGAGCCCTCCCTTCTCGGATAGAGCGCGCTCGTGCGGCAGCACCTTGTCCTCCAAGCCGGTGAGGAAAACGACCGGCCACTCCAGCCCTTTGGCCATGTGCAGGGTGATCAGGGTGACGCGCTTTCGCCGCTCCTCGAGGTTGTCGGTGTCGGACGTGAGCGCGAGGTCGGTCAGCATGCGCTGGAGGCCCCGCGACGGCGGGAGGGAGTCGTAGTCGGACGCGATCCGGCGGATCTCCTCGAGAGAGTCGAGGCGGACGCCACCCGCCCGCGTGCCGTCGTCGTAGTAGGCGGCGAGGCCGCAGCGGCGGATCAGCAGCTGAACCAGCTCGGAAGGCCGCCGGGTGCCGGCTTCCGCGGCCAGGGGCGCGACCTCGTCGTAGAACGATCGCAGCGCTGCCTCGGCGTCCGGCCGCAGGCCCGCCGAGCCGGGCATCCCGCATACGTCGAGCAGGGTCATCTGACCGTCGGCGGCTGCACCCACCGCCGCCTGGACGGTTCGCTCGGAGATCCGCCGCTTGGGCGCGTTGGCGATCCGGTCGAAGGAGACGGCGTCCACGGGGTTGGCCAGGAAACGAAGGTAGGCGATCACGTCCTTCACCTCCCGGCGATCCCAAAAGCGCATTCCGCCGACGAGGTTGTAGGGGATGCGAGCGCCGAGCAGCGCCCGTTCGAAAGCGCGCGCTTGCGTGTTGGTGCGGAAGAGGACTGCGAAATCCCCCCAGCCGCTACCCCGAGATCGGCCCATGGCTTCGATCTCGCCGACGACGTACTCCGCCTCGCGGTCGTCGTCTTCCGCGAGCACGAGGACCGGCCGCGCCCCGCGGCCCCGATCGCTCCACAGACGCTTGGCGGCTCGTTCGGGGTTGCGCTCGATCACGGCGTGGGCGGCGTCCAGGATCGCCTGCGTGGAACGGTAGTTCTGCTCCAGCTTGACCACGCGCGCCTCGGGGTAGTCGCGCTTGAAGTCCAGGATGTTGCGGACGTCCGCGCCGCGGAAGGCGTAGATCGACTGGTCGTCGTCGCCGACGACCGTGAGGTTGCGGTGTTCGCCGGCGAGCAGGGCGAGCATCCGGTACTGGGCGCGGTTGGTGTCCTGGTACTCGTCGACCAGCACCTGGGTGAAGCGCCGCTGCCAGTCCGAGCGCACGTCCTCGTGCTCCTGCAGCAGCCGGGCGGTGTTGCCGAGGATGTCGTCGAAGTCCATCCCGTTCGACTCGCGCGCGATCCGGTTGTAGGCCTCGAACAGCTGGGCCAACCGTGGCTCGGCTGGAGCCGACAGCTCGGACTTGGCGCGCGAGATGCCGAAGAGCAGTTGGTTGACGGAGTGCTTCTTGGGGTCGAGCTCGAGCTCCGCCAGCGCTCGCTTGACGATCGACTTCTGGTCGTCCTCGTCGAAGATCACGAAGTTCTTGCGATAGCCGAGGCGCTCGGCGTCCCGCCGCAGCATTCGGGCCGCGATGGCGTGGAAGGTGCCGATCCACATTCCATCGGGCGAATGGCCGAGCTCCTCGGCAACGCGGGCGCGCATCTCCCGTGCGGCCTTGTTCGTGAAGGTCAATGCCAGCACCTGCGAGGGCTCGGCGACACCATCCCGGAGCAGCTGCGCGATCCGCATGGTCAGAACGCGGGTCTTGCCGCTGCCCGCGCCCGCGAACACCAGCAGCGGTCCTTCGCGGTGCTCGACCGCCTCTCGTTGGGGCGCGTTGAGTTGGGGAGAGGAGGGCACGAGCCGGAAAGACTAAAGGAGCTGGTCGAGCAGCCGCCGGACGAGCCGCGTGGGCAGCCCGATCACCGTCTCGCGGTCGCCGTCCACCCTGGTCACGAAGCGAACCGCCTCGCCCTGCAGGGCGTAGGCCCCCGCCTTGTCCATCGGCTCTCCGGTGTCGAGGTACCAATCGAGATCAGCGGGCGAGAGCTCGCGAAGGGTCAGCTCGGTCGAGTCGTACTCCGACAGGGACCGGGCGCTGCCAACGTTGGCGACCGTGACCGCCGTCAGCACCGTATGAGTGCGCCCCGAGAGCGTCTCGAGCATGGCGCGGGCGTGCTCGCGCGAGCTCGGCTTGCCGAGCACGTCGCCGTCGATGACCACGATCGTGTCCGCGGCGACGACGAAGCCCTTGTCTACACGGCCGGCCACCTCGCGCGCCTTGGCCTCGGCGACCCGAATCGCGTAGTCACGTGCCGATCCACCCGAAAAACGCTCTTCCGGCAGCTCGGGCAGTACGACCCGGAAGTCGAACCCGGCGCGCCGAAGCAGCTCGGCGCGCCGGGGCGACCCCGACGCCAGGACTAGCGGCCGCAGCCCACTAGGCTCGCGTCGCCTCCCCTGCCACCGGCTTGAAGACGGACATCCGGAGCCCGACGTAGATGAGGGCGGACAGGAGGAATCCGACGACGAAGGTCAGGTCACCGATCTGCGGGAAGTGGAAAGCCACGTAGCCGACGTAGACGGACTGATCGGCGAAGAGCCAGATCGCGATCACGCCGCCGACCAGCATGGCGATCGGGCCGGCCCAGTTCGCGTACCTCCGCTCATAGAGGATCGACTCGTCACCGAAGTCGCCGCGGCGCATCCAGTAGTCGGTCAGAACGACGCCCAGCCAGGCGCCGATCCAGTAGGTGATGACCAGGAGGAAGCTTTCGTACTTGCTGCCCGGCCCCACATTGGCCTGGAAGGCGAAGCCGATCACCAGGCCGAGCACGCCGGCGGCGACGGCCACGATGGCCCGCCGGATGTGGGAGGGGATGTTGATGCCGAGCGTGAGGAACGACATCGAGCCGCTGTAGATGTTGATCACGTTGGCCGAGACGGCTCCCAGGGCGATAGCGATCAGGGTCGCGTAATAGACCGCCCCTGGCATCGCATGCACCATCTGCGCGGTCGGAATGTCGTTTGGTCCCCACACCGTCCCGGCAACGGTGGCCAGCGCGGCCCCCATCAGCTCGAGGACGATGCAGGAGAGGAAGACGCCGAAGCCGGCCCAGAATCCAACCATCGTCCGGTTGACGTCGGGTCTCTGGTAGCGGGTGTAGTCCGAGGCGTAGGGGTTCCAGCCCACCGCGTAGCCAAGCGCGGTGCCCGCGGTCAGCATGAAGGCGCCGAAGTCGCCACCGAAAGCCAGGGGCGCCTTGGGGTTGAAGCCGGTGCCGAAGTGGGCGTTCGTGAAGGTGAAGATGGTCGCCAGCGCGAACACGATCGCCAGCGGAACGAAGGCGAAGCGCTCGAAGGCGTGAACGAGGTTGTGGCCGAAGAACGCGACCAGCACCTGGGCGAGCACGATGATCGTGAACGTGGCCACGAAGGGAAGCGCGCCGCCGCTCAGCGCAGTCAGGGCAAAGGCGCCGCTGACCGAGTTGACGATGAACCAGCCGACGTTCGCGGTCAGCACGTTGACACCGGCGGGCAGGATGTTGCCGAGGAAGCCGAAGGCGGCCCGGCTCTGCACCATCTGCGGCACGCCGAACTTGGGGCCCCATGAAGACAGTACGGCGTGGGTCGTGGAGCCCAGAGCAGTCCCGATGAGGATGCCGAGCGCCACACTCAGAAAGCTGCCGCCGAAGACGGCGATCCCAAGCACCCCCACATAGACGGTCGCGAACTCGAGGTTCGGCGACATCCAGGTCCAGAAGAGGTCGAGAGGCCGGCCGTGGCGCTCGTCCAGCGGTATGTATTCGACGCCACCTGGCTCGACGGCGACGACCCTTTCGCCGTACTCGCCCTCCCGTACAGGGACGTGGGCGTCTATGTCACCGACAGCTGCCATACGCGTCTCCCTCCCAGGTGCAAATTTGCAGGCGGACTCCGAAATTTTATGGGGAAGTTAAGGGTCCGTCAGGGTTCAATTTCTGAGTGCTGGACGTACTTATCAAGAACGCGCGTATTTCGGGATCGGACGGACTACACGAACTCGGGGTGGCCGGTGGCCGTTTCGCCCAGCCGGAGCCGGAGGCAAGGGAGGTAATCGACCTTCGGGGCGCGCTTGTGACCCCGCCCCTGGTCGAGCCCCACATTCACCTGGACGCCGTCCTGACCGAAGGGGAGCCACGACCCAACCAGAGCGGATCACTCTTCGAGGGCATCGCGATCTGGGGCGAGCGGGTGCAGAGCCTGACCGTGGAAGACGTCAAGCATCGCGTGCGCCAGGTGCTCCGGTGGCAGCTCGCCAACGGGGTCCAGTTCGTGCGCAGCCACGTCGATGTCTGCGACCCGCAGCTGACGGCGGTGAGAGCGCTGGTCGAAGTCCGCGAGGAGGTCGCCGCCAATCTCGAGATGCAGTTGGTCGCATTTCCCCAACAGGGCATCTACAGCTTCGACGGCGGCGAGGAGCTGATGCGCCGAGCCGTCGCACTGGGGGTCGACGTGGTCGGCGGGATCCCGCACTTTGAGCTCACGCGTGAGTACGGCGAGCGTTCGGTCAAGTTCACGTTCGCGCTCGCCGCCGAACACGGCCTCAGGGTGGACGTCCACTGCGACGAGACCGACGACGAGCAGTCGCGGTTCACGGAGGTGATGGCCGGGGAGACCATCAGGCTCGGCATGGAAGGCCGCGTGACGGCCAGCCACACCACTGCGATGCACTCCTACAACGGCGCTTACGCCTATCGCCTGGTCAACAACCTGCGCCGGGCGCGTATGCACATGGTCACCAATCCGCTCGACAACTCGGTCCTCCAAGGCCGCTTCGACAACTACCCGATCCGCCGCGGGCATACCCGGGTCAAGCAGCTGATGGAAGCCGGGGTCAACGTCTGCATCGGGCACGACTCGGTGATGGATCCCTGGTACCCGCTCGGCTACGGCGACCCGCTCCAGGCCGCCTTCGTGCTCGTCCACTTCGCTCAGATGTCGGGACACTCGGAGCTGCTGTCGCTCGTCGACATGATCACGAGCAACCCGGCGCGGGCGCTCGGCATCGACGACTACGGGTTGGAGCCGGGCAAGCGTGCTTCTCTGGTCGCCTTTGACGCTCCGACCGAGATCGACGCCATCCGCCTCGTGGCGCCGCGCCGGCTGGTGATGCGCGACGGCAAGGTGGTTGCGCGCACCGATCCGGCGCGGACGACCGTCGTGTGGGACGGGGCCGAGGAGCAGGTCGACTACCTCAAGCGCTAGGCTCCAGGCTCGTGGGAAAGCGAATCGCCGTCATCCCCGGAGACGGGGTTGGCAAAGAGGTCGTGCCGGAGGGCGTCAAGGTCGTCAGCGCGGTCGATCCGGCGCTCGAGTTCACCCAGTTCGACTGGGGATCCGAACGCTACGAGAGAACCAGCGCCATGATGCCGGCCGATGCACTCGACACGCTGGCCGATTTCGACGCCATCTTTCTGGGCGCAGTTGGCTGGCCCACCGTGCCCGACCACGTGACCCTCTGGAGCTGCCTGCTCCCGATTCGCAAGACCTTCGAGCAGTACGTCAACCTGCGGCCGGTGCGGCTACCGCCAGGTATCCGGACGCCCCTCGCAGGCCGCGGCCCGCAGGACATCGACATGCTCTTCATTCGGGAGAACACCGAGGGCGAATACTCGGGGACGGGCGGGTTCGTGCATTCAGGACACCCGCACGAGCTGGCGGTGGAGGTACCCGTCTTCACGCGACTCGGGGTCGAGCGGGCGGCTCGTTTCGCGTTCGAGCGCGCCCGGGAGCGTTCGCAGCGTCTGGTCAGCGTGACCAAGTCGAACGCCTCGCGCTACTCCTATGTCCTGTGGGACCGAGTCGTTTCCGATGTCGCAGCTGAGTATCCGGAGGTGACCGTCGAGAAGATGCTGGTGGACGCGATGGCCGCTCGAATGGTGCTTCGCCCGGACACGATCGACGTGGTCGTGGCCTCCAACCTCTTCGGCGACATCCTCACCGACCTCGGCGGCGCCCTCCAGGGCTCGCTCGGACTTTGCGCGAGCGCCAACCTCAACCCCGAGAAGCGCTATCCCTCGATGTTCGAGCCGGTCCACGGCTCGGCGCCCGACATCGCCGGCCGCGGCCGGGCGAACCCGATCGGCTCGGTCTGGTCGGGAGCGATGATGCTGCGCCACCTGGGCGACGAAGAGGGCGCGCGGCGGATCGAGCGCGCGATCGACGCCGTGTGCGAGAGGGGGGAGTTTCTCACGGGCGACCTCGGCGGTACCGCCTCCACCCAGGAGGTCGGCGACGCACTTGTGAGGGCGCTGAGCTGATGCCGGCTCCCTGGTCGTACGAGTCGAGGGGGACGTGGCACGAGCTCGAGATCGACAGCTCGGTGTTGCGAGGCAACCCGCTGGGCGATCCTCATGTGCGCCCGCTGTCCGTCTATACGCCGCCCGGCTACGAGCCGGACGGGAATCGGCGGGTGCCCAGCATCTACGTGATCCAGGGCTTCACGGGGCAGGTCGACATGTGGCGCAACCGTCAGGCCTTTCGAAAAAACTTCCCGGAACTGCTCGACGAGCTCTTCGCCGGTCCCGACGCACCGCCCCCGTGCGTGGTCGCTTTCGTGGATTGCTGGACCTCGCTGGGCGGCTCCCAGTTCCTCGACTCGCCGGCGACCGGCCGCTACCACACCTACCTCTGCTCGGAGGTCGTGCCCTTCGTTGACGCCCACTTTCGAACGCTGAACGTGCCCGCCCACCGCGGGATCACGGGCAAGTCGAGCGGCGGCTACGGCGCCATGGTCACGCCCATGCTCCGGCCGGACCTCTTCGGCGGCCTCGCCACCCATGCCGGGGACGGTCTGTTCGAGCTCTGCTACCTGAAGGACTTCGGCAGCTGCGCCCGCGCCCTCCGTGACGACTACGACGGCTCCTTCGAACGCTTCTGGCAGGACTTCCGCTCTCGCGTCCCCTTCACCAAGTCCAGCGACCACGACCTCGTCAACACGTACGCCATGGCGGCCTGCTACTCGGCCGATCCGGATGGAACGGTCCGCCTTCCGTTCGACCTCCGCACCGGACAGCTCTTGCCGGAGGTCTGGGAGCGCTGGCTGCGCTGGGACCCGGTCCGGATGGCCGCCCAGCCGTCATGCGCCGAAGCTCTGCGCGAGATGCGTGCCATCTGGATCGACGCCGGCAAGCGCGATGAGTGGTACCTCGACCTGGCGGCGGAGGGGTTCCGCGTCCAGGTCGAGAAGGCGGGCGCGTCGCCGGACGCGGTCTATTTCGAGCTCTTCGAGGCCGGCCACATGGGTATCGAGTACCGCTACCCACTCTCAATTCGATTTTTGGCCGATCGCCTGGCTTCCTAGGAAAGGACAGGCCGCAGGCGTTAGCCTTCTCCGTCCGTGTCCATGCGCAGGCGCCTCCGCCGGCTGCCGGTCCGGCGGCGCAGTTCCCGAGCTTTCCGGCTCCAGGTCTCGACGGTTCTGATGCTTCTCGCCGGCTTCATGCTCTCTGGCGCCGTCGGAGCCTCCGCCTACTTCATGCCCTTGCTGTCAGCTGTGCGGCAGACCGGGCAGACGCAGGACCTGGCGACCCCCGCGCCTTCCGCGACACCCGCGCCCCCGGGCGCGCCCTTCACGCTGCTCCTGCTCGGCTCCGACGACGACAAGAAGTTCGATCCGAAGCACGTGCTCACGCAGTCGATGATCCTGGTCCGGATCGATCCTGCCGCCCACAAGGTGACCATGCTCTCGATCCCGCGCGACCTCTGGGTGCCGCTCTCGACCGGGGGCACGGATCGCATCGACGCGGCCTACTCCTACGGCGGCGCCTCCGCCGCCATCGCGACCGTCCAGCGCGACTTCCAGGTGACGATCGACCAGTACGCGTGGATCGGGCTCAAGGGGCTGATCAAGGTGATCGACCTGGTTGGCGGCGTGGACGTGCCAACTACCAACCCGGTCATGGACGACTACTACCCGGCCGACATCGACACCAGCGATCCGTACGGCTACTACCGGGTGGCGGTTCTGCCGGGGCCACAGCACCTGAATGGCGCCAGCGCCCTCGAGTACGTCCGCTCGCGCCACAGCGACCTGAACGGCGACTTCGGCCGTTCCGGACGCCAGCAGCAGGTGCTGCTCGCGCTGCGCGACCGCGCCAAGCGCGTGAATCCCGCCGACCTCCCGGCCTTCGCGAACGCGCTCCAGGGCGAGTTCAAGACCAGCCTCAGCATCCCCCAGATGGCGACGCTGCTGCCGACCGCGGAGCGCATCCAGACGACCGACGTCAAGCAGGTGGTCCTGCTCGGCGACTACACCAGCGGCACCGTCATCGACGGGCAGGACGTCTTGCTGCCCAACTGGTCGTTGATCCTGCCGCTCGTGCGACAGACCTTTCCGAAGTGAGACGTCTCGGGCCGCTCGTGGCCGTGGTGCTGATGGTGGTGTTCGGTTTCGGGGTCTACTTCACGCTGGGCTCGACGCGCAGCTCGGTCGTCAACCGTGCGGCGAGCACGCCGCCCCCGCCCGTTAGCGCCAAGCCCGCCTTCACACTGCCGGGAACGATCTTCGTGGTCCAGGGCGGGGCGCTCTACAGCTTCCGCGGCGGCTCCTTCACGCAGCTCGGCCAGCCCGGCGGTTGGGCGCAACCGGCTGCTTCACCGGACGCCGGCCACTTGGTGGCGGTGAAGCGAGCTTTCAACGTCTCTGACCTCTACCAGCTCGGCCTCGACGGCTCAGTGCAGAAGCAGCTCACGCATAACTCGGCGCGCATCGTCGAGGTCAATCAGTGGGCCTTTTACCCACGCTACTCGCCCGACGGCTCGCAGCTCTACTACAGCACCGACCGGCCCAAGGACTACTCGTACCGGGTCGACCTGGCCGTGTGGTCGATGCCCGCCGCCGGCGGCACGGCCAGGCAGTGGACGCGGCCCGCGTTCTACAGCGGGGGCGATGTGCAGCCGCTGCCGCTGGCCGGCGGCGGACTCCTGTACACGAAGTACACGGTGAACGACGCCAACGAGTCGGTGCCCCAGCTCATGCTGGCGTCGCGTGCCCTCGACAAGGGGGTTGCGCTCACCCAGCCATCCGACCACTGCGCCCAGCCGGTCCTATCGCCCGATGGGACGCAGCTGGCCATGATCTGTGCCACCGGTCCGCGCATCGCTCAGCTCGTGGTCGCCAGCTTCGACGGCCACCGGCTGGGCGCGCACGACGTCTTTGTCGACGGCACGCTGGCGGCCTCGCCGGTCTGGGCCCCCGACGGCTCCGGGCTCGTCTACTTCGCGCCCGGGACTGACGATCCAGGGGGAGGGTTCCAGCTCTGGTGGGTGGGCGTGAACAGTCCCCCCAAGCAGCTGACGAGCGGCCTCTCCTTCGACGCCCTGTCCGCGCCGGTCTGGCTGCGATAGTTAGAAACGACGCCGTAAGGGCCGGCGTGCTGGCCCGTGTGAGTCCGTCTTCCAGGCGAGGAAGACGTTGCGACGCCGACAAGAGGGAGGGCGGGCCCACGGGGGGAACCGTAGGTTCCCTCCGTGCTTTAGACGGGGGGGACGCCGTGCTTGCGATCTAGCGGGGGCTCGTGGCGAGACGCGTACAGGCGGAAGCGCCTGATCAGCTCCTCGCGCAGCCGCTCGGGCTCCACGACGTCGTCCACGACGAGGTTTCCGGCCAGCTTGTAGAGGTCGACGTCCTCTCGGTACTCGTCCTCCAGCTGCTGCCGCATGGCCGCCCGCTCTTCCTCGGGGAGCTCGGCGAGCTTGTTGTAGAAGACGGCGTTGACGGCCGGTTCGGGACCCATGACGGCGATCTGCGCCGAGGGCAGTGCAATCGTGCAGTCGGGATCGAAGGCGGGCCCCGACATGGCGTAGAGGCCGGCGCCGTAGGCCTTGCGGACGATCACCGAGATCTTGGGCACGGTGGTTTCCGAGACGGCGGTAATCATCTTGGCGCCGTGCCGGATGATCCCGCGTCGCTCGACGTCCGTCCCGATCATGAAGCCGGGAACGTCGGCTAAGAAGAGCAGCGGGATGTTGAAGGCGTCGCAGAGCCAGATGAAGCGGGCCGCCTTGTCGGCGCTGTCGTTGAAGAGCACGCCGCCCTTCTGCATGGGCTGGTTGGCCAGGATCCCGACGGGCATCCCGTCGAGCCGCGCGAAACCGGTCAGCAGCTCCTTGGCGAAGAGCTTCTTGACCTCGAACCAGGAGCTTGTCTGATCGGGGGAGCCCGTCGAACCCCCGTCCACCAGCGCCTCGATCACCTTGCGCATGTCGTAGCCGCGGTTGGGCGCTTCGGGCACCTGCTCGCCGATCGGCTTTGAGCCCTCGGCGGGCGGCCGGCCCTCCGCCAGCGGTGCCCGCTCGGCGTGGTTGAGCGGCATGTAGGCGAAGTACCGCTTGGCAGCCGCGATGGCGGCCTCATCGTCGGCGACCAGGACATCGCCACAGCCCGATTCCGTGCAGTGCATGCGCGCCCCGCCGAGCTCCTCGAGCGAGACCTTCTCGCCCACGACGACCTCGACCATTCGTGGCGAGCCCAGGTACATGGACGCGTTCCCTTCGACCATGATCACGAGGTCGCAGAAGGCGGGGATGTAGGCGCCGCCGGCCGCGCTGGGACCGAACAGCAGGCATATCTGCGGCACGCGTCCAGAGAGCCGGACCTCGTTGAAGAAGATGCGTCCCGCGTGGCGCCGGCCCGGGAACATGTCGATCTGGTCGGTGATGCGGGCACCGGCGGAGTCGACGAGGTAGAAGAGCGGCACGCGCAGCCTTCCAGCCTCCTCCTGGATCCGGATGATCTTCTCGACGGTGCGCGCGCCCCAGGATCCGGCCTTGACCGTCGGGTCGTTGGCCATGATCGCCACCGGACGGCCGCCGATCGCGCCCAGCCCGGTGACTACGCCGTCCGCCGGCAGATCGCCGGCGAGGACGTTCGCGAAGAGGCCGTCCTCGACGAACGAACCGGGATCGAGGAGGAGGCCGAGTCGTTCGCGGACGGTGAGCTTGTTCTGTTCGCGGAGCTTGGGCAGGTATCGCGTGCCCCCGGCCAGGGCCTTTTCCCGCAGCCCGCGGCCGTCGTGCCGGCTCAACGGCCTTTGAACTCCGGCTCGCGCTTCTCGAAGAAGGCGCGGACGCCCTCCTTCGCGTCATCGCTCAGGGTCACGAGCGAGAGCTGCGACTGCAGGTACTCCAGGGCGGCGCGGAACTCCATGTCCTGCTGACGGTAAAAGGAGTCACGTCCCAGCTTGAGGATCGCGGGCGACTTCCGCGCCAGCTGGCGGGCAATCGCCGTGGTGAAGCGGTCGAGCTCCTCGAGCGACTCCGCCACTCGGTTCACGAGGCCGAGCTCCTGGAGCTGCCGTGCGTTCCAGCGATCGCCGAGCAGGGCCATCTCGAGCACGACCTTGCGAGGGAGGTTGCGGGTGAGCACGGCCTGGATCATCGCCGGCCAGACCCCGACGTTGATCTCGGGTGTCCCGAAGGTGGCCGATTCGACCGCCAGCAGGAGGTCGCACGAGCAGGCAAGTCCGAAGCCCCCGGCAAGGGCGTGGCCGTTGATCCGGCCGACGATCGGCTTGCCGAGGTCCTGCATCAAAAGGAAGAGGTCGACGAAGCCGTGGCGCTCGTGGTGGCGTGTGAGCTCGGGCACGTCAGCCGCGAAGGAGCCGAGGTCGGCGCCGGCCGAGAACGCCTTGTCGCCGGCGCCGGTGAGGACCACCACGCGGACGTCGACGTCGTCGCGAGCCCACTCGAACGCTCGTCGGAGGTCGCCGATCATGCCGGGGCTGAGCGGGTTGCGCTGCTCGGCCCGGTTGAGGGTTACCGTGGCTATGTGCTCAGCCACGTGGATGAGCACGTTGTCGAATTGCGGCGGAGCCATCCGCGACTAGCGTAACTGCGGCCCGAGTAGGGCGTTCAGGCAGCGATGACGCGGCGGCCGGCAACAACCATCGAACCCGCAGGCGGCGAGTAGGCTCGCTCTTCTGCCACTACCAACCCGCCGCCCGGTAGCCTTCACCGCGGAGTGCACACCCGCTCGCTGAACTGGCTGCTGGTATTCGTGCCGGTTTCGCTGGCGCTGGCTCTGCTCAAGGCCCCGCCGCTGGCCGTCTTCGTCACCAGCAGCCTGGCGATCGTGCCCCTTGCCGGAACCATCGGCACCGCCACCGAGGAGCTCGCGCTGCGCGCGGGGCCGCGCGTGGGCGGCCTGCTCAACGCGACCTTCGGCAACATCACCGAGGTCATCATCTCGATCCTCCTGATCAGCGCCGGCGAATTCGAGGTCGTCAAAGCGTCGCTCATCGGCTCCATCGTCGGGAACCTGGTGCTCGTCCTTGGGGCTTCCTTCCTGGTCGGCGGCCTGCGCTTCAAGGAGCAGGGCTTCAGCGCCCGCGCGGCCAGCGTCCACGCCGGTTCACTCCTGCTCGCGGTCACGGGGCTGCTCATGCCGGCGCTCTTCGTCAACACCACCGGTGGCCACGCGACGTCCTTTCAGCGCGAGTTCGTGAGCGTCAGCGTCGCGGCGGTGCTGATCTTTCTCTACATCTCGGCGCTGGTCTTCACGCTGCTGACGCACCAGCACCTGTTCCACGTCCCTGACCCCACTGCCCAGGAGCCGGCGTGGAGCACCTTTCGGGCGGTCGCGGTCCTGCTGGCGTCGGCTCTGATGGTCGGTGTCGAAGCCGAGCTGCTCACCCGCGCCCTCGAACCGACAATCGTGCTCCTCGGCGTGAGCCCGCTCTTCATCGGTCTCTTCGTGATCGCGATCATCGGCAACGCTGCGGAGCACGCGTCGGCGGTGCTGTTCGCGCTCAAGAACCGCATGGACATCGCGATCGAAATCGCCTTCGGCTCGTCGACGCAGATCGCCCTGTTCGTGGCGCCGCTGCTGGTCTTCATCTCGCTGGCCGTCATGCGTCCGATGGACTTCATCTTCCACCCGTTCGAGGTGATCGCGGTCGCGCTCTCGACCGTGGTGGTTGCGGTGCTGACGCTTGACGGCCGCAGCAACTGGCTCGAGGGGGTGCAGCTGCTCGGGGCCTACGTGATCATGGGGGTGTCATTCTTCTTCGCGACTCTGCCCCACTAGACCGGGCCACTGACCGTCCGCCCAAGGTCTCGGGCGTCCGGCTGCTGCTGACCGCCGTGCTCTGGCCGCTGATCGCGGGTGCGCTCATCCTGGCCACCGTCTTCGGTCTGCGCCAGCTGGCGCACCCCTGGGCCGCGGCGCACGCGGCGGACGTCGGCGCCTTCGCGCTCCTGGAGGCCTACGGATCGCTGCTGGCGGTGCTGCTGGTCGTGTTCGGTGGATTCCGCGGTCTGGGCGATCGCCTGGGGTTCCACTTCACGTCCTGGTGGCACATCGGCGTCGCGCTTGGGGCCTGGACGGTAAGCCTCACGGTGGGGGGCATCCTGACGTACGCGCTGGCCCCGGTCTTGGGTCCCGCCCGGAGCAACGCGGCCGATGTGCTCAGGGTCGGCCACGATCCGCTCTTCGTCGCGATGGTCGTGCCCACCATCTCCTGGCTGGCGCCCGCCTGCGAAGAGCTTCTCTTCCGGGGCGCCCTTTACGGGTGGCTGCGTACGCGCGTGCCGCTGGCGGGCGCGGTCGCGGTCAGCGCCGCCGCTTTTGCGGGCCTGCACCTGATCGTCCCGCTGTTCCCGGTTCTCTTCGTCTTCGGCGTCGCTACCGCTTTGATCTACGAATACACGGGATCGACGCTCAACTCCTTCGCCATGCACGCCACCCAGAACACGCTGGCGGTCGTCGCCACGTACATGGCGCTCTCGAGCGGCGCTATGCGCTGATCTCGGTGAACCGTGGGAGCATGTACTCCTGAGCGTCGAACAGGATGTCGAGCACACGCGAAGCGTCGCGTGTTCGATTACGAAGGAGCGCCCGGTGCAGCTTGGGGTCGATTTCGCGCATGAAGCTGGCGATCTGCTTGACCAGCGGCTCCGGAACGACCCGCTGATCCTCCTCGAGCATGCTCTCCACCTGGTTCAGCCAGGTGTCCAGCTGCCGGAGGTCAGCCCGGCGGGCGAGCATACGCTGGTGCCGAAGCTCCTCCTCCAGCTGCTTGCGGTAAATCTCATCCACAGCCTCTCTAAGCAAAGACCCCCTCCGAGGCGATCACCAAGCGCGCCCAACGCTTGGATGCATTCGTGATATCGGCAATGTAAATTTTGTTAGCTGGCATGTCAAGACTCTTTTCGAACGTGGAGCGCGGCTGACGTGGACACGATGCGCGGCTACACAGGGCGCCTGCTCGAGCCGTGGTCGCCGATCGTAGTCAGCAACCGCGCGCCCTATGAGCCGGGACCGGGCGGGCGGCTCCGGCGTGGTGCCGGCGGCCTGGTCACCGCGCTCCTGACGGTCGCGGAGTCGACCGGTGCGCCCTGGGTCGCGGCCGCGCGAACCTCGGCCGAGCGCGAACTCGCTCTCAACGGCTCGATCATGGTGCCCAGTCACGAGACGCAGATCGATGTCGAGTATGTGCAGGCGGAGCCCGACCGCTTCCGCCGCTATTACTCGGTGATCGCCAACCCGCTGCTCTGGTTCGTCCAGCACTACCTCTGGGACCTGTCGCGGGAGCCGATCATCGACCAGCGCTTCTGGGACGCCTGGTACGAGGGCTACGTCTATGTCAACCGGGCTTTCGGGGACCGAGTAGCCGAGGTCGCGAAAAGGCTGCCCAAGCCGCCGCTAGTGATGACCCAGGACTACCAGCTCTATCTGGCGCCCAGGCGGATCCGCGAGCTCCTGCCGGGGGCCACCCTGCAGCAGTTCATCCACATCCCGTGGCCGACTCCCCAGTACTGGAAGGTGCTGCCGCAGCCGATGCGGGACGCGATCTGGCACGGGCTCCTGGCCAACGACGTGGTCGGCTTCCAGACTCACGGCGACGTCAGGCAGTTCCTGGTCGGCTGTGAAGAGCTGATCGGGCTCCGTGTCGACCACCGTGAGCGCGCCGCCATCTATGAGGGTCGCGTCGTCTGGGTGCGGGCCTACCCGATCTCGATCGACGTCCAGGCGATGGACGAGCTCGCGACTTCGCCAGGAGTCGCCGCCGAGATAGACGCCATTCAGACCTGGCGCCCAGAAAAGCTCATCGTCCGGGTCGATCGGACCGACCCCGCCAAGAACATCGTGCGTGGCTTCCTCGCCTACGAGCGGCTGCTGCGCGACCACCCGGAGCTCCACACCAGGGTTGTGTTCTGGGCGTTCCTGCAGCCATCCCGCCAGGACATCACCGCCTATCGGGATTACGTGGCGTCGGTCAGGGCGACGGCCGAACGCATCAACCGAGAGTTCAAGCGGCCCGGTTGGGACCCGATCCGGATCGAGTTCGGCGAGAACCTGAGGCGGGCGGTCGCGGCCTACGTCGAGTACGACGTGATGCTCGTCAATCCGATCTACGACGGCATGAACCTGGTCGCCAAGGAGGGCGCTCTTCTGAACCGCAAGAACGGAGTCCTGGTGCTCTCCGAGAACGCCGGCGCCCACGAGGAGCTGGGCGAGCGGGCGGTGACGATCAACCCCTTTGACGTCGATGCCACCGCGGAGGCGCTGCATGTCGCTCTCACCGCTCCAGAGCAGACGCGGCGTGGGCTGGCCGAGGCACTCCGCAGCCAGATCCGGGCCAACGACATCAACCGCTGGCTCAGCCTCCAGATCCGTGATCTGCGGGATCTCGTGCACGACGGCGACCAATCTCGTCTGCCAGCCGGCTGAGGAAGGCGATCGCCTCCTCGGGGCTGTTGACGACCAGGTCGCAGGCTTCGAACAGGTCGGGCGGCGCCTCCTCGCTGCGCACACCCACCGAGAGGTGGGGAAGGTCGGACGCCGCCAGCAGCTCGAAGCAGCGGCGGTCGCCCTCGTCGTCCCCGCAGTAGACAGCGCCGCCGGCGCGTTCCTCTTCTATGAGCCGCTGCAGGGCGCGCGACTTGTCCCAACCACCCGGCACCACCTCGACGACCATCCGGCCGCGGCGAACGTCGAGCCCGAAACGCTCCGCGACTGGGCGGACCTCCTCCAGCAGGCCGGCGCCTGCTGCTGGACGATCGCGGTAGTGGATCGAGGTCGATCCGGGCTTCGCCTCCAGCCGGAGACCGGGCCGCTTGGCAACGAGATCGGTCGCGTGCCGGTTGAACTCGTTCAGGGCGCGCTGCTCGGGTTCGGTGGGGTCCGGGCGGCCGTAGTCACCGAGCACGAGAACGCCATCGATCGGAAAGACCTGGCGGAGCATCGCCTCCGACCGGCCGGTGATGATCGCCACCCGGAGGACGGAGTCGCGGAGCCGCTCCAGGACTTCTTTGGCACCCGGCAAAGGTCTGGCGTCGAGTGGGTGCTGAACGATCGGCGCCAGGGTCCCGTCGAAGTCGGTGGCGACCAGCAGCCGTTCGGGCGGGACCAGCGCCAGCAGCCTCCGGCCGGTGTCCAGCACGGCAGTGCCGATTCCCACGTCAGCTGACATCAATTATGATACCGCTGTGATCAGCATTCGAGTGCCCAGGCTGCGGCATTTCCTTGCCGCCCTGGAGGCCAAGCTGGCTGCTCTCACGCCTGTATTGGAGAAAGACGCGAAAGCGGTCGAGCGAGCGGCCGGTCGCGTCGCGCAAGGGTTCCACCATCAGCTGATGATGGCGCAGTCGTCCCGTCACTACGCGGCCCCGCCGCGGGACGCATCCGGGCGGCGCCTGCGGGCCAGCGCCCACGGTACCGGCCCTCGGTTGGGGGGTGGCGGTGGTGGCGGCGGCCTGACCATTCGGAAGCCGAGCACCCCGACCGACTGGGTCCCGGTGGCGGCCAAGCTGGCGGTCGTGTTCGCGCTCGCCGCGGTCACCTTTCTCGGCACCTCGCAGGCGTACATCGACTTCGCCGCACAGCTGCCCGACGCGCACACGCTGGCCGCGCAGCCGGTGCCTGAGGACTCGCTGATCTACGCGAGCGATGGCCAGACGCTGCTCGCCGACGTCCACCTGGAGGGCGTTCAGCACTACTACGAACCCCTCTCTGACATGGGCAAGATCCTGCCCCAGGCGATCATCGCAGTCGAGGACTCGGGGTTCTACAGCGAGATCGGGATCGATCCCATAGCCATGGGGCGCGCGGCCTTCGTTGACTGGCGAGCTCACGGCACTGTGCAGGGCGCCTCGACGATCACGCAGCAGCTGGTCAAGCTCAGGCTGCTCGGCAGCCAGCCGACGATCGACCGCAAGATCAAAGAGGCCTTCCTTGCGATCCAGGTCGAGCGCTCCTACTCGAAGCAGCAGATCCTCGAGATGTACCTGAACACGGTGCACTTCGGGAACAACGCTCAGGGCTCGAAGGCGGCGTCCGCGATCTACTTTCACAAGGCGACCAAAGACCTCGATCTCGCCCAGGCATCGATGCTTGCCGGCATCCCGCAGAGCCCGCTCTACAACAGCCCGATGACGAACTGGGAGCAGGCCAAGGCGCGCCAGCATGAGGTTTTGGCGGCCATGGTTCGCAACAAGATGGTCAGTCAGGAGGCAGCGGACGCCGCTTATGCGGAGGACCTGAACCCGAAGGACGGCAAGATGTTCGGGCCCGCTCCTCAGATCACGGCCTACCCGGCGTTCACGAGTTGGGTGATCGACCTTCTGACCGCCAAGTACGGCAAGAAGACTGTGCAGGGCGGCGGTCTCCGAGTCACGACAACCGTCGTCCCCAGGCTCCAGCAGATCGCCGAGAAGACGATGCTCGACAACCTCAACAACCAGCGCTTCCGAGGTGCGACTCAGTCGGCGATGGCGTCGATCGACCCCCATACGGGAGCCGTGGTGGCGATGGTCGGCGCCGCCGACCAGCAGGGCGACGGCCACGAGTACAACTTCGCGGTCTGGCCGCCACGAAATCCCGGCTCGTCGTTCAAGATCTTCACCTACACCGCGGCCATCGCCAGTGGGAAATGGACCATGGTGACCCCCGTCAGCGACAGCCCGGGCATCCAGATCAAGCAGCTCGACGGCTCGGCCTGGAGGCCGCTCAACTACGGCGGCTCCTACTATGGGCAGGTCCCGCTCCAGCAGGCGATGGGGAACTCGCTGAACATCCATGCCGTCAAGGTTGAGCTCGGCACCGGCATCGACCAGGTCGCGCAGATGGCTCGTGCTATGGGCGCGCCGCCTTTCGTCGGCCACGGGCAGCCGGACGGCAGTACCAAGTACACCAACGATGACCCCCTTGAGGTCTTCGGTCCCTCGCTGACCCTTGGCGGCTATGGCGAAACGCCACTCCAGATGGCGCAGGGGGCTTCAGTGCTGGCCGCACAGGGCATCCTGCACCCGGCCTACGGCGTCGCCCGGGTCACGACCAGTGACGGCACCGAGATCTTCAAGGCCGATCCGGCCAAGGATGCCAAGCAGGTACTCGACCCGAAGGTGGCCTGGATCATGGAGACGATCATGTCCGACGACTCCAACCGCTGCCGGGTCTTCGGCTGCGGCTCGCCGCTGACGCTGCCGGGCAGGCAGGTGGCGGCGAAGACCGGTACCACCGACGACTTCCGTGACGCCTGGACGGTCGGCTACACCCCGGACCTGGTCTCCGCGGTCTGGCTCGGCGACCCGCATTGGAAGATGATGACCAACGGCTCGGACGGCGTCTTCGTAGCCGCCCCGGGCTGGCACAACTACATGCAGGCGGCGCTCGATGCCATGGGCAAGGGCAACACCTGGTTCAGCGAGCCGCCCGGCCTGCAGCACTTCAACGTAGCCGGCAAGACGGCCTACTTCCTCCCGGGGACGAATCCCAACCAGCCGGCCCCGCCGCTGCCGGCCGGAGTCCAGCAGGTCGGCGGTCCCCCTCCGAGGCCGGCGGACAACAACAAGCACGACTGAGCCGCAGGAGCCCAGCCTGCGGATCGTCGCGGGTCCTGATTGTCGGCGTTCCTTTACAAAGACTGCTTGCGGGTGTAGGCAAGCGGGCTGACAATTTCGCTGAAAACGTAGGTCCGGTGCTGTCATCTAACGGGTGCAGGGATGACAAGGTGGGCCTCGGCAAGGAAGGACGATGAAGACCAAGCAAAGAGAATCCGTCGCAGCAACCGCCGTCGCGCCAGCTCCCGATGGGCCCAACCTCGACCGGCCGATCTACACCCTCAGCGTGGCGTCCGAGATTCTCGAGACGCATCCGCGGACGCTGATGATGTACGAGCACCTGAACATGATCAAGCCGAAGCGCACGGTGACCAATCGCCGGCGCTACTCGCAGCGCGACCTGATGAAGCTGCAGGCGATCCAGACGCTCACTCGCAAGCACGGGGTCAACCTGGCCGGGGTTCGCTACATCCTGCAGCTGATGAAGAAGCTCGACGAAGCCGGACTCGAGGTGCCCGAAGGGCTCCGCGACCTCGACGTGTCCAAGCTCGAGGTCTAGCTCCACAGAGGGAACCCAAGGGTTCCCGCCGCCTGAGTTTGTGGAAAGGGTCGCTCTACAGAGCGACCTTTCTTCTTTGCGCCAAGGGATCTGGTCAGCCCAGCCAAAAGCTGATAGCATGACTAGCATATTGTCCCACGCCGATCATTCACCGGGGACTGCCGGGGCGCGGCTCCATCAGCTGCTGAGCGATCTCGCATGTCCGCTCTGTGGTGGAACGCGGGAGACATCCCTCCTGGTCGTGGTCGACGCCCCCGCGAGCGGATCGACGGTGCGCGCGCAGTGTGTGCGCTGCCACCTCTTCTGGTCGTTCACGCTGGACGCCGAGCTGCGGCCCGCGGCTGCTCAAGCAGCGCGATCGGCTGGACCCTCAGGTCCGATCACGACAGACGAGATCGTCGACCTGCACGTGCTGCTCGATCGGCACCAGGGGTCGCTCGAGCAGCTGCTATGGAGACGCGTGTCATAGGGGGCGGGCCCTGATGGCAAAGAAGCGCCGGCGTCTCGAGATAAAGGTGATGCCGCTGCCCTCTGCCTACACAGAAGAAGTCGCGTCCTGCCCGGTGTGCGGCAAGGACTCCATCGCCATTGGACGGCTGGCGATGCAGATCGTGTTCCGCTGCGAGCGCTGCAAGGTCGTCTTCAAGCGCAACCACGCCTCACCCTTCGACTACTGACGATCGACCAGTCACCTCGCTAGCCTCTAGGTGTGAAGGCTAAAGTCGGCGCGGGACTGTTTATCGGCGTGGCCACCGGTCTGGCCGCTGCCGCCGCTGTAGAGCTCACCCGTCCGCGAAGCGCGGCGCCGGGTCGAGTCGTCGACTGGGATCACGTGCGGAGCCTGGCCCAGGAGCGCGTGGGCGATGGCGAGATCCTCACCGCTGAACGGCGTCGTTCGCTCGAACAGCGTTACGCCGAGTTCGCCGCTGAGATGCGGGGACCGGTATTCGAAGCCGTCGGCGAGACGCGAGACCTCCAGCTGCCGGTCTTCGAGGCGCTCGATCGCTCGTCCTGGATCGACGTCAACCTCGGAATCCTGCAGCGCGTGATCGACCCCTTGACGGCCATGGGCGGGATCCCCGACAACCGCCTGGTCGATTTCGGCCGCGCCGGGGTGGACCGCTACACCGCCCTCCTGCTCTCATTCCTGGCGACTCGCGTGCTTGGCCAGTTCGATCCCCAGTTGATGGGCAGGGAGCCGGTGACGGGAACCGGCGAGCATGCGCTCTACCTGGTCGAGACCAATGTCCGGCAGTGGGAGGAGGAGGCCAAGCTGCCGGCGGACGATCTCCGGCGCTGGCTGATCTTGCACGAGATGACGCACGCCTGGCAGTTCGGCGCCCATCCCTGGCTGCCGGAGTACCTGAACAGCGCCCTTCGCAAGCTGCTCGAACTCGCGGGTTCGGGCAATCGGAGCAGCGCGGCTCGTCTGCTCGCGCTCACGGTTGGACTGCCCTCGCAGCTTGCGATGCTGAAGCAGGTTCAGGCGGCCATGACGCTGATCGAGGGGTACAGCAACCTGGTCATGAACCTGGCCGGCCGCCGAGTGCTGACCACCTTCGAACAGCTGGAGGAGGCCTACCGGCGCCGCCAGCGAGAGAAGAGCGTCCTCGAAGAGCTCTTCTGGAGGCTGACCGGCCTCGACCTCAAACTGCAGCAGTACCGGCGCGGCGAGCAGTTCTCACGCCAGGTATACGAAGGCTATGGCATGCCCGTGCTGAACCTGGCTTGGGAGGGGGCCGAGAACATGCCTACTCTCGCTGAGCTCGGGCGGCCGGAGGACTGGGTGGCGCGGGTCACCGGCCGCCGGCGGGGCGTCCAGCCTTCCCCGGCTTGACCGCCGCCCTGCTGCTCGACGCGGGCGGCGTCCTCCTGCTGCCCAACGTCGAGGATGTCCGCTGTCTGCTCGGAATCGACGAGCAGGCGCAGCGCCGGGCCCACCACGCGGGCATGGCCGCGCTCGACGCGCATCCCGGCCGCAATGTGTACTGGCCCGCATTCGTGGCCAGCGCGGGTTACGAGCCGGACCCCGAGCTGGTGGAGCGGCTTTCCCGTGTTCGCTGGACGACCGTGATCCAGGAATCCGTGCTCGCGCTGCGCGAGCTCGCCACCGGCCGGTTCCGGCTGGCCGTCGTCTCCAACAGCGACGGTACGGTCGAGCACGATCTGCTCGAGCTGGCGGTCTGCCAGGCCGGTGCGGGTCCGGGCACCCAGGTGACGGCCGTGCTCGATTCCACCGTCGTGGGTTTCGAAAAGCCCGATTCCCGGATCTTCGAGCTCGCGCTCCAGCGGCTTGATGGCGTCAGGCCGGAGGCCGCCGTCCATGTCGGCGACAGCGTGCACTTCGACGTCGGCGGCGCCAGGGCCGCGGGCGTGCGTCCGATCCACCTGGACCCCTTCGATATGTGTGGGCTGGCTGACCACGATCACATCCGCTCACTGGGCGATCTGGCCGGAGTGCTTTAAAGCAACCTCACTCGTCGAGACGACCACGCACCCCTCCGTCGCCGCTGCGC
>CAZXGB010000007.1:0-45404 GCA_964640005.1 uncultured Actinomycetes bacterium
TCGAGGAGCGTCTCCGGCACCGCGGCGAATAGAGCTGCGCCTGGCCTCCGCAATGGTGATGGCGGACGCCTAACGAACGGCGGGACGCGACGCGCTGGATGATCAACCATCTCGGCGACACGTAAGCATCCGGAATCCGTGGTCTCGGTTATCGACGGTCGCTATGCCAGATGCCCTTGACTCTTGACCAACTTGAGGTCCCAGCATCGCAGCTTGTGAACGAGGAATCGACTGGTCTGCTCTCGATCGGCGAATTCGCCCGGCGCTCGAACCTCTCGGTCAGCGCGCTCCGCTTCTACGGTGATGGCGGCGTCTTGGTCCCCACCCGAACCGATAGCGCCACCGGTTACCGCTACTACTCGCCAGACCAGCTACGGACGGCGGAACTGCTGCGCCAACTGCGCGCACTTCAAATGCCGGTCGCGGAGATCCAGTTCTTCCTCACTGCTGACCCTGCCGACGCCGAAGCGCTCCTCGATCGGCACTGGAGGCACCTGCGACGGCGCTTTGAGCGCAGTCGGCAGGCTTTTGGCGCAGCTAAGGCGCTGCTTCGCAGCAAGGAGATAGCGATGTCCGCAACCACCCGCCTTGACGGTAGTGAGCTTGCATCGGCCGTCCGCCAGGTGTTGCCAGCGGCCGGCCCGATTGGCAAGGAACGCCACTACCCAGCCGCCCTGCTGGTCGAGCTGACTGAGGACGGCCTCCGATTGGTGGCGACAGACGGTCACCGATTGGCCGTCCGTGATCTACCTGCCCAGACGGTCGAGCAGGGAAGGATGGTGATCAGCGCCGAAGATGCTGGCCGGGTTGCTTCGCTCGTGGACGGGACTGGAAGCGTGGCCCTGACCGCCGGCAGGGAACTCGCCGTCCAGATGAACGCCGAGACGGTGGCCTTTGCCGCAGTCAGCGACGACTACCCGGACTATGAGGCAATCCTTCGCCACTTTGGCAGCGCAAATCTGCTCGTGAAGACCGCAGACCTCCTCGGGCGCCTCGACCGAGCCCGCAACCTGGTGGTCCTGAACCTGAGCATGGATGAAACGTCGGCCGATGGCGTGCGCTTCCCAGGCCGCTACCGCGGCGACGATCTGATGATCGGGTTCAGTCCGTCCTACCTGGCGGATGCACTGGGAGCCGGAATCGGGCCCGACGTAATCATGCAGCTGGGCAGCCAGGTAGATCCGGTGGCGCTCCGCTCCGCTGACGACGGCACCCTGACATGGCTGGTGATGCCGATCCGACTTGAGGAACCGGTTGCCTAGGCACGTAAGTGGGAGGAGCCGTTACCGCCGGCTCCTCCCAGCCGGGCTCGTCGGCGGGTCGCCGGCCGGCCGGTTCCCGACTCTGACCTTGGGCGCCAGTGGGACGTGGTCGCCGCCTTCTATGAGGCCGCGCGAGAGGGCGACTTCGAGCGCCTGCTCGCGGTGCTCGACCCCGAGGTCGCGCTTCGCATCGAGGACGCGGCCGTGCCCGCGGCGTCAAGGCTCGTCCGCGGCGCCCGGGCCGTCGCGCAGGGGGCGTCATCGGGCGCACAGGCGGGACGGCAGGCCGGACGGCAGGTGCGGATGGCTCTGGTCAACGGCGCAGCCGGCGGGGTCATCGTCGAGGGCGATCAGCTGGTCGCGGTGATGAGCTTCACGGTCGTGCGCGGTCGAATCGCGGAGATCGAGGTGCTGACCGATCGCAACCGGCTCCGCTCGCTCAGCCGATCTCGTCGGTAGGCGAGATCAGGGGGCGACCCGCTCAGGTGTCCAAGATGCCTGGGCTACTCCGCATCACCTTCTGCGCCTGGCGGGCGCGGAACGCGGCTATGTTGACGCGATTGGAGCAGGTGGCGCTGCAGTAGCGACGTGACCGGTTCTTCGACAGGTCGACGAGGACGTCGTCGCAGTCATCTGCGTCGCAGACGCGCAGCCGGTCGAGTTGCTTCTGGCGGATGACATCGACGATCGCCATCGCCGCCTCGACCGCCATTCTGGCGGCCAGGGGTGCCTCCGGCGGGGTTGCGTGCAGATGGTAGTCCGACTCGTCGTGCTTGACGAGCTGTGGCAGCGCGTGCGCGTCGCGGAGAATGGCGTTGACCTCCGCGACCACGCCGTCCTCGTCGAGCTCCCACAAGCGCCGCAGCCGCGGTCGCAGCGCACGGACCTGCACGAGCTCGGTGGGGTCTCGTCGGCGGCTGCCGGTCCAGCCCCAGTCCTCGACGAAGTCGTCGAGTTCGGCGAGGTCGGCAAGGCGATCGCCGTCGCGCTCGTCCGTGTTCACGAGCGCGGCGGCCGCCTGCAGCGCAACCTCGGTGTCATGAGCGAAAACCACTTGACTCCTTACAGAGATGCGGAATACGCTGTAACCAGCGTAGCACCTATTGGTCATTACAGTCTCGGACCAAGCGGGAGGGGGACGGCAATCGTTCGCAGGTCAGTCAGCAACGTCGGTCTGGGCATGGCTGTCCTGTCGGGCGCGACGTTCGGGACGTCCGGTTCATTCGCCTCCAGCCTGATCGTCGCGGGCTGGACGCCGGGCGCCGCTGTAACCGCCCGTGTTGTCATCGCGGCACTCGTCTTGACCGTGCCAGCACTCCTTCAGCTCCGGTCGCGGCCAGCAACGCGGGCGTCTGCGCAGACGATCGTGCTCTACGGCGTAGTTGCGGTGGCGGGCGCTCAACTCTGCTACTTCAATGCGGTATCGCACCTGTCGGTGGCGGTTGCGCTGCTGCTTGAGTACTCCGGGATCCTGCTGGTGATCGCGTGGGGCTGGGTCCGCGACGGCCGTCGCCCCCGCCGGCTCACAGTCGTCGGTGGCGCGACTGCTCTCGGTGGCCTCGCGCTGGTGCTCGACCTGGCGGGTTCGCATCACCTCGACGTCGTAGGGGTGCTGTGGGGGCTTGGCGCCGCCGTCGGACTCGCGACCTACTTCGTCCTCAGCGCCGAGGCTGACGAACCCGTGCCGCCGCTCGTGCTGGCGTGGGGCGGCCTCGCCGTCGGCACCGTCGTTCTCGCGGTCGCCGGAGTCGTCGGCGCGCTTCCGTTGCACGCGACTCGCACGGACGTCACGCTGCTCGACCGGCAAGTGTCGTCGGCCGTCCCGGTGCTCGGGCTGGCGATCGTCGCCGCCGTGATCGCTTATCTCGCCGGCATCGCCGCAGTGCGTCTGCTTGGCGCGAAGCTGGCGTCGTTCGTTGGCCTGACCGAGGTACTGTTTGCCGTCGTCTTCGCGTGGCTGTTGATCGGCCAGAGACTCGACGCGATCCAGCTCGCCGGAGGCGCGCTTGTCGTCGCCGGCATCGCGCTCGTGCGCCTCGATGAGATGCGAGGACCGGCGGCGGCTATGCCGTCGGCACGCGCGCGCCTGGTCATCGGCGCGGACGCGGCGGAATAGTGTCGCCGGTTGTGATGGGCACCGACTCTCAGGCGCCTGGAAACGCGCACGGAACGGTGCTGTCAGGAAGGCCTCTTATCTGCGGCGATGACAGGCAAACCGGCGTCGAGGCCCAAGCCAGGTCGCGAGCCAGGCGCTTGGCTTCGGCGCCGGTAGTGGCCACCCGGAGGGGTCGCATGGAAGCGACTCTCAGGGTTTTACTGCACACCTCCAAACGAACGACGATCGGTCTACAGGATGTCTGTTCCAGGTGGGCCAGTAGAACGGACCGCGGACGGTTTATGGCAGAGGGTCCAGTCAGAACCGTCGGTTTTCGCGGCGTTCCTTGCGGCGTCTGTGACGACGTATCACGCCTAGCCCGAACCATACCAATGCCCCGAATATGGCCATGACGATGGTGTAGAGCCATAAAGGACAGATAAAGGTCCAGAAAAGGAACTGGAGCTTGACATCCGCTCGGTTCTGAATGACGAAGATGAGCAGTACCGCTAGGCCGGAGAGCGAGGCAATGGCCCCGCCGCTGAGTCGCCGACGCGTTCGTGCTACTTCACCCGGTTGAGTCATCTCACTCTCTCCTAGGCAGCGTGACTGGCGGGCCACGGCGTGGCAAGTCGATGACGTATGAATCCCTGGAGCCCTCTTCCCAAGTATCAGCCCTGCGCGCCGTAGTCCAAGCGCCGACGGCGACCCGCGACCCGCGCCGCGCAACGATCAGCACAAATGAGACGGGACCGAGTGGAGAACCAGATGCCACCTCCAGCACGGCGCCCACCAGCGCCTCGACCTCGAGCGGCCGCCAGGCCTCGAGGTCCTGGAGCATTCAGCTGGTTTGACGGAACGCCCAGGTGGCGCGCTCCAGCCGCTGGCAGGGAGCACGCGGTGCCGATCAGGACGCGTTGCCCAGACGGCTGGTGAGAAGTGATCATTGACGAGGGGGTCCTCCTCGCTTCTACTGTCCCGGATTCCCCTGAGGCGTTGCCAAAGGGCCGGGAATCGTGAGCGAGACGACTGGAAAGAAAGGAGTGAGGGGAGTTGGGGGCTTCATGTGAGCCGTGTCCCGCCCAGGCCGAGCGGATGCTCGACGCCCTGGCGGGAATGAGCGCGGAGATGGAGAGCTACAAGCGCGAGCGCTACACCTGCCGCGCAGAGCCCGGGGCGAAGACTTTTGACCGGATGGCCGTACTCGAGTTGCTGTCCGACCTTCGCCGCGCGCTGCTCAGAGCCGGTGCCAAGTGAGGTACTGATGGTCGATCGCGAAAGCGCTGGAGACGGCGAGGTGGAACAGACGGTAAGCGCGCCAGTCGTGCGAGTGCTCATGGTTGACGATCAAGCTCTGTTCCGCACAGGGCTGGGCCATTTGTTGAGCGAAGACCCACTCGTGGAGATCGTCGGCGGTGCAGCAGACGGCGAGGAGGCTGTTCGCCTTGCGGGCGAACTGCGGCCCGACGTGGTGCTGATGGACATCAAGATGCCGAGGGTCGATGGGGTGGAGGCGACCCGCCGGATCACTGCGGAGTATCCGGATGTCAAAGTGCTGATCCTGACGACTTTCGAGGCTGACAGCTACGTGATCCAGGCGCTCAAGGCGGGCGCATCGGGGTACGTGCTGAAGGACTGTCGCGCGGAGGCCGTCGTCGCCAGCATTTTGTCAGTGGTGTCCGGAGAGCGCGTCATGGCGGGACCTGTAGCCAAGCGGGTATTCGACATGCTGACCGGCGCCGCGAGCCCGAAGGAGTACTACGATGGGCTGACGGCCAGGGAGATCCAGATCCTGAGGATGATGGCCGGCGGCATGGTCAACAAGCAGATCGCGGTCCGCCTAAAGATCAGCGAAAAGACGGTTCGCAACCACGTGAGCAACATGTACGAAAAGCTCGAAATACGCGACCGGGCGCAAGCAGTCCTGTACGCGGTACGAAAGGGGCTCGTCGAGATCTAAAACCAGCCGGCCGATACCGACGTCGGGCCTTATGGCACCGTTATCTCTTCGGTAAGCGCACGAGCCAATTCGGCCTCCACCATCTCGTCGAGGATCGCAGCCAGAGAGCGCGTGATCGTCCAGTCCGCGTAGTCGGCCTTGAACCGGGAGAGATTGCTGATGTAGCAGATGTGATCGCCCTCGCGGTTGCTGTCGACATAGCTCCAATCGAGACGCCGGCCGGCGCGGAGTTCGATGGCCTGGATCGCCTCCAACACGGAAATACTGTTCTCTCGTCCCCCGCCCAGGTTGTACACAGCGGCTGGGCGCGGGCACTCGATAAAGACCTCGAATGCCCGGACGACATCGTGGCTGTGGATCTGGTCGCGGACCTGCTTGCCTTTGTATCCGTAGACTCGGAACGGTCGACCCGTCACCACGCACTTGACCAGGTAGCTCAGAAAACCGTGCAGCTCCGCCCCGGAATGATTGGGCCCGGTCAGGCAGCCGCCGCGGAAGCAGACGGTCGGCATCCCGAAGTACCGGCCGTACTCCTGGACCAGCACGTCGGCGGCCAATTTCGAGGCCCCAAACAAGCTGTGCTTGCTCTGGTCGACTCGCAGCGATTCGTCAATGCCTTCGCGGTGCTCGGTGAGGGCGTAATCCCAACGGGTCGCAAGCTCGCGGAGGGGCAGCTGGTTGGGAGCATCCCCGTACACCTTGTTGGTGCTCATGAATACGAACGGCGACTCCGGGACATGCCGGCGGGCAGCTTCCAGGAGGTTGAGCGTGCCTGCCGCATTCACGGAGAAGTCGTCAAAGGGCCTCCTGGCGGCGAGGTCATGGGACGGCTGGGCGGCGCAATGGACGATCGCCTGCGGGCGCTCTCGCTCAAAGAGCTGTGAGATCGAATGCTGGTCTCGGATGTCGAGCGGAAGGTGGACGAAGCGTGGGTGTGCGGCACGCAGCCGGTGGAGATTCCAGGTCGTGTCGCCGTCGTCTCCAAAAAAGGAGGCGCGCAGGTTGTTGTCGACACCAATGACGTCCCAGCCCCGGGAATCGAAATAAGAGACCGCTTCCGACCCGATCAGTCCACTGCTGCCCGTAACCAGAATCTTCATGCTGTGACCGTCCTTTGAGCGTTAGGCGCGTTGGACCGCAAGCTAACGGGCGATCAATGCGGGTTTGAATCGGCGTCATCGTCACTGCGGGGACTGACGCCGCCAGGCGGTAGGCCGGAGTCCCAGTTTTGAATGGCGGCGACCAGCAAATCTGTTGAATGGCGGCCTTCGTCGCGAGGTGGTGCCGGCTTCAGTTTGTCCCTTCCAACCGGGACGGCTGCCCCATTAACTGGCCATGTCGAAGCACCGACAATCCGGCACATGGCGCTCGTCCGCGAGGATGGTGAGGGGCGCGCGGATATCGGCAAACCAGGGTCGATTACCCCGATCGCGCCAAGGGCCAGGGCTGCGTAGTGTCCCCGGGCTCAATCCTCGGCCCCACGCGACCTTCTCAGATCGCACTCTGGCGCTTCCTCGATGTGGCTTCAGACCGCTGGCGCCTGCTCGCCATCCTGCCCGTAATAGCCGCCCTTTTCGCCGGGGCGGCCGGTCTCCTGACCAACCATTCCCACTCGGTCTCGACACGGATCTGGGCCGACGTCCCAGCTGGCTCTGGGGCCGGCATGGGCCTGGTCGCGGATTCCGGCACGCCCGCGGACACTGTAGTCGCCGTCCTCGGCGAACTTCTGGGTACCGATTGGTTCACAGGCAATGTGCTCTCCGGCGTGAGCCCTGACTTCAAGAACCAAAGCCGGCTCCGGCAGCGAGATGACGAGCTTCGACTTCGACGTTCTGTCCACCTGTCCGCCGATGGCCCGCACGTAGTGACCATCACAACGGCGGCGGCCAGCGACAGCGAGGGCGAGCGCACGCTCACGAGCCTCGTCAGCAGCTTCACAGCGGCGATCGAATCGATGCAGGTAACTCGGTCGTCGGCGCTCGGCGGTAGCGCCTCAGCTCAGCTGGGGCTGGCGAAGGCGGCTGCCGATGATGCTGTCAGCCAGCTGCAGGACTACCTTCGCTCGATGCCGACGGGAATCACGGCCGAGGAGCGTCAGCAGGATCCGATCTATCAAACGCTCATGGTCCAGGTGGCGAACACGGCCCAGCGCTACGAGTCGCTCTTGAGCGTCGCTCAAGAGGCACAGCTTTCGGGGGCGGGCGCTACTGGGCCGGCGACGATGTTTCGCGTCATCGACTCCCCGGGCCCGAACCCGGACCCGATCACGCTGCGGACACCCTTCGTGAGGCTCGCGCTTGCGGCCGCGGGCACCGTGCTCGTCGCGGAGGCCCTGATCGTGTATCTGCTCGCGCGCCGAGACCCGCGTATTCGCACCGGTCTCGAGGTCGAGGCGGCGTGCAACGTCGGCTATGTGGGGGCGATCAGCTCATCCGAGGCCGCTTGATGATCCACTCGCGATCCCCCGCTGTGGCCGGATGGCACCAGGCACTGGAAGCCAGGCTCGCGGTCACCGAGCCCATTCCCGGCTTTGTCAGGCGTCCAGCCGAACGCCTGCGCCGACCTCCGTTCAGTCCTCGCTACCTCGAAGAGTGCCGCCGGGTGGTGTTCAACCTCCTCGGCTCAGGCGCCGCTCGCCCACGGGTCATCGCCGTCGTCAGTGCGGAGCGAGGCGAGGGGCGATCGTTGACGGCGGCCGGAGTCGCCTACGTCGCCGGAGAAGACACGGATTCCACCGTGCTGCTGGCCGATCTCGACCTGGAGGGACCCCGCCTGCCGGCGCTTTTCGGGATCGACCCCTCCCCAGGGTTGGCCGAGTACCTGGAGGGCTACCCGTCGCTGCGGCTGGTGACTGGAGGCCACGGCGGCCGACTTCGGTTGCTTCCGGGTGGCGAGCGGACGGCGGCGTTGCCGGCCTACTTGCTCAAGCAGGTGAGTTCGTCGGGGATGATCGATGCCTGCCGGGATCAATTTGGCCTGGTGATCCTCGATCTGCCACCTCTCCTCGAGAGCCCCGAAGCCGTGCAGCTGGCGGCCCAGGCGGATGCGCACCTGGTGGTCGGTCGTTATCGCTACACGACGCTGGCCTCGGTCAGGCGCGTTTGTGCGCTGCTCGGTAGCCATGGCAGCCGTCCCAGCTTTGTGCTCGTCGGTCAGCGTTCGCGGATACCGGGCTGGGCGCGCCGGCTCATCTGATCATTCGTTCACGATTACGGCGAGCCTCGCTCAGCAATGCCGGCGCGCGGCTCCGCGGTTGACCTGCAGCGCTCATAAAACAACGCTCTCGGTGCCCCCGCTAACCAGCTGGCCCTCGGAGGGTGCCGGCGATGCTTCTACTTCGCTCGGCGTTCGGCCGGCCGCGGGTTCGTCACTCTGCGAGTTGCGCACAGCCGACCACAGCATCAGCGTGTCGCCGAGCGTCAGGGTGCGGAGGACAAGCGACGCCGCGGTGTATGCACATCCGCCGACCAGAACCGCCACGGGCACTGCAAGCGTGGTCGCTCGCCACACCACAACGGCCATGATCGCCGTTGCCAGCAGCGCCCGCGCCGAGTACCAGAGGGTCGCCCCGCCCAAAATCCCACGCGGAAGTAGCCAAAGCGCGATGGCCAGGGCGACCGCTTCACCGATCACGTCGGCGGTGGCGGCACCGAGTCCGGCATTCGCCAGGCGCGCCTGCGCGAGCGGGACGAGGGCGACATTGAGCAGCAGGAAGACGGCCAGCAGGAAGATTCCGCCGGCCGCCCACTGGCGCTCGCGGCCGGCGGACAGGAGCCCGGTCCCAACGACCATAACCAGCGATGTGAGGATCCAGGCGCAGGCGAGGATGACCAGGATCGGGACGCTGTGCCGGAAAGCGCTCGGATAGTGGAGGAACTGGAGCAGACGAGGCGCCAGCACAGCCGCTCCTGCCGCAAGTGGAAGCGTCAGGGCGAGTGTGACCTCGATGGCCTTCCGCAGCGTCGCGTCCCCGGCATCACCACGGCCCGCATACATCCGCGACATGGCGGGGAGGAGGGCCACGTTTATCACGACCGGGACGAACAGGACGAGCGAGCCGAACCGCGAGGCAGCCGCGAACCAGCCGACCGCCGCTTCGCTGCCGACGAAGCCGATGACGACGACGTTCACCTGACCGTAGATGCCCTGCGAGAGCGCCCACGCGATGAATGGGACCGCTCCAGCTGCGAGAACCCGGAAGCTGGCGGCCGAGGGCAGCACCAGCAGTGGTCCGCGGCCGCGGAAAAAGGCCAGGTTTGCGGCCAGAGTCGCGATGGCGCCGCTGAGCAGGGCGACACAGAACAGGAGAGGGCTCCTTGTGAAGATCAGCAGCGGCAGCCCGACGACGAGGGTGACGGCACTCCCGGTAACAGCCCCCGCCGACTGCCACGCCATCTCTTCGAGGCCCTGAAGGGCTGAGCTGAGGACGCTCCCGAGGAGCCGGATCAGGGTCACGCCCGCCATCGCGAGCACGACCAGCATCTCCGCTGACCCGACCCCCTTGGCGCTGAGGATCAAGACCATGAGCACCGTCCCGAGCGCCCACAGCGGCAGACGCAGCAGCACGTTCGACGAGACCAGCACGGGAAGCACTGAGCGGTCGGCGGCGATCGTCTTGACGATGTAGTAAGAGGTGCCGAGGGCGGCCAGGGTCTGCAGGACGAGCGTCGTCGACTGCGCGAACGCGAGCCGTCCCAGGCCCTCGTCGCCGAGGTAGATCGGCATCAGCAGCACGGTCACCGAGGTCAAGAGCGACACCAGCACCTGGGCGACGAAAAGGATGGCGGTGTTGCGGGCGAGCACCGCCGGGCTCAGCTTGTGACCGGGATGCGGAGCAGGGTGAGCGAGCCTGCCGGCACCGAGAGTCCCACCGGACCACCGGCGGCCGCGACGTCAGGCTCGCGCGCGATGTGCGAGGGATCGGCGCTTGAGTACTGATACCTCTGGATCGGGCCTCGGGCATGGCTTCCCGAAAGCGACACTGCGAGCTGCTGAGGCGAGGTCAGCTGCTTGTTGACCAGCATCACGTCCACCCACCCTGGTTCGCTCGATGCATAGGCGGAGACCAGGTCCGTGCCCGACGACGTTGCGCGGACAGATGTTGCGCCAAATGCCCCGCCCCGGCCGTCATAGTTGCGGTACATCTGGAACGCGAGCCAGGTCGAGGATCCCGGCTTGGGGGCGGTCCAATAGGTGGCCAGGTAGACGTCCTCGCGACCGAATATGCCGAGAACGTCGGCTTCCGCAAGGGCGGCGCTGACGCTGTCGCCGCCGCCGAAGTTGTATTCCGTGATCCCGACTTTGGTCCCCGGGTACTCGGCTCCAATCCAGCCCTTGAGACGCGGGATCAGGGCGACGGGTTCCTGAATCCACGACCCGTCGACGTAGTTCGGGTCCCAGAGCGCTCGCGTCGACTGCAGCCGCAGAGCGTCGAGAGCAGGGTTGGAGGTGTCGCTGTAAACGCCCTTGGCCTGCGGGTAATAGTGAACGGTGAGGATGTCCAGGCTGCGCCGGCCGGACTGCTCATCATGCTGGTGGACCGTCCGCAGGAACCAGGGGATGAGCGGTGTCCCACCATGGGCATTGCGGTCGGCGTGGGTGCCGAAGTTGTCGTTCCCGCGGTCGAGCTCAGAGTAGAAGTAGTAGGTCCAGCAGCACTCCTCGGGCCCCAGCACCTGAGCGCTGGGATCTACCGCCTTCACCGCGTCGCTGTAGGTCAGGAAGACGCGCGCCTCCTCGTCATATCCCACCCGTGCCGGATGGACGTCGCGCTGTGTCGAGGACCAAAGACCGGGCTCGTTGTCGATCGCATAGAAGCGCACGCCACCGGTGCCGGCGCTCCCGAAGAGAGTCATCAAATGGTTCACCCATTCGTCCTGGTAGATGACCGGGCTGGCCGGGTCCGGATTGAGAACGAAGGGCGCCGGCTTGCGGGGCAGAGACAGCACGCTCGTCCGCGCTCGATTGAGGCTCGGGTCGTACCCCGTGATCTGGCCGTTCGGACCGCTGCCAGGGCCGCCATCGGCGGGAACTCCGGTCGAGTAGTCGGAATTGTGGTCTGACTTGGCGACCCATCCCAGGGCCGGGATCGTGATAACCGAGGCCATGCTTTCAGCCTTGTTGGCCTGGACGAACGCGTCCGAGACGGAGCCCGTGGGCGTGCCATAGTTGAGGTTCCGGAACTCCCAGTCGTCGGCCGCGTTCCACGCGTGCCCGATCACCCAGTTGTAGCGGCTGCTGGGATTGCCTCCCCAGCGGTTCACGGTGGCACCAAGTCCGTTGACCGACTGGGGGTCGCGTTTGGCTATGCCGTAGATGAAGGGGCTGATCGCGTGGACGTCGCGGGTCGTGTCCACAGCGACGTCGATGACACCCGGCGCTGGTTTCGGTGGAGAGGGTGCAAGGTTCGAAACGGCCACCGGCTTGAGCAGCGCGCGGACATGGCGCGCCGCATTGCGTCCCTCGCGAACGCCGATGACGCCGATCAGCAGCACGTTCAGGATGAGGCTGAGAGCGAGCAGCCGGCGCGCGCTCATGCCGCCACCCGCGTAACCGATCGCGTGGCCGTCTTTGGCAGTTTGGCCGCGCTCCGCTGCAGCCTGACCGCGGCGTCTAGAGCCCCCAGGAGCGCACCCATGAGAACCGCCAGGCGGAACGCTTCGAGCCCCATGTCGTACCAGCCTTCGATCACGAAGGCGACGATGGCGACAAGCACGAAGGTGGCGTAGAGGGCAATCCCATCGTCAGCGGTGCGCACAAGCGTGAGGGCGGTGACGACCGCAATCCCGATCAGCCACCAGAAGATGAAGATGCCGGCCACTCCGGTCCGCAGCCACAGGTAGAGCACCGTGTTGTGCGGAATGAAGGCGATCGAGGGGTCGATCTTGCTCAGGTCTACGGTCGGTATCGTCTGCGCGATCGGCTTGCCGAAGCCCGCCCCGATCGGGAAGCTGCGGCGTATCTCGATCCCAAGGTTGAAATTCTCGATCACCCGGTAGGCATTGGACGAGGTGTCCCGGGTATCGGGCGCGACTGCCGAACGCACGGCCTGGGCAGGCTCGGCGAGGACGCTGTGGCTGTTCCAGAAGAGCGGCACATAGACGGCTGCCAGCACGAGGACGCCCGCCACGGTAGCCCCGATCAGCCGGCGCCGGTGAGGCAAGCGGACCCAGGCGGTGACCGCGAGCAAGGCTACGCCGGCGATCATGATCACCCAGGCTGTGCGGCGGTTGTTGGCCATGTCGGCGAGCAGGACGAACGGGAGGAGCGCCGTGGCAACGCGCCGGAGCCACCCCCGGTACCGAAAGATCCAGAGGGTCGCCACCAGCAGGATGAAGCAGCCCATGAACACCGCCTCTTCGTGCTCCAGGATCTCCTGCGGGCGCGGGTAGATGTTCCTGACGCCGAGGTAGCGCACGGTCCCCTGCAACCCCTTGAAGCCGGTCCCGATTACGGCTACCCACAGAAGCCACTGCAGGTGCACCCGCTTCGTTGTGATCGCTGAGGCCAGGAAGAACATGACGGCCAGGTAGAGGAAGGGCCTGATCTCGTTCAGCGACTCCGACATAAGTCCACCGCTGGTCAGCCCGCGCACCTCGGCGACGAGCACGGCGACCACCAGGAGCGCGACCGCCATCGTCAGCTGCGATCCTCGGATCTGCAGCCGGCGTTCGGCGATCGCCTTGGCCAGCCACGTCAGGAGGACGGTGGCCATCATGAGCTCGACTGGGCTTATGTAGAGACCGCTCACGCCGATCGAGTTCAGGCTGCGAAAGAGCGGAACATTATCGGTCAGGTGTTGCGGCAAGCGAGCGGGTAGCCGGAACTGCTCGACCAGCGTGGACGTGAGCGGTAGCAGCACGAGGCCGGTGACGGGCAGCCTCCAGACCAGGACCGGGAACAGTACGGCCAGCAAGGCGAAGAAGGCCGCGAAGCGGTCGGAAACAGCGAGCTCGCCGGCGGCGAGGCCGCCGAAGCCGGCGAGCAGGACGACGACAGCGGCAACTGCACGCAATCGAATCCGGTGCAGCGCCTGCGTCTCGGACACGGAAACCGGGCTGGTTGCGAGCATGTCAACCTAGGGTTCCCAGCCGCAGGAAGGCGAAGGTGAGCGCGGCGAGGGTGAGGACGATGATCGTCATCTGCGTCGACCCGCCCGCTATTCGCTCGCGGGTTCCGAGGAAGACGAAAGCAGCCAGCAGGAAAGCGATCCACTGCATGCGGGCTAGGCGTCCACGGTGCTAGACGCCGGTGAGCCGCCGCAGCCACCCTGGCAGCGACGTGTGGGTGCCGTTGAGCAGCACGCGCGGCTCGCCGGCAAGGCTGTCGATAGCTTCCCGAAGTGTCGCCAGTGGCGTTGTGCCGGCTCGCACCACAAACAGCAGATCGGGAAACGCGGAAGCCGCCGAGGGGCCGAACGAGGATGCGAGCGCGGGCGGCAGGTCGGCGACGATGACGTCGAATCGGGTGGCGAGGTACCCGAGCAGATTCGACTTGATCAGCTGGGCAACCACCCGGGCGGCACTTCCAGCCGCGGATCCTCCGCTCAAAGCGGTGAGTCCGGGGAGGAGCGGCTGGAGTGCGCGCTCGAGCGGGGCCTCCCCGCGAACCACCTCGCACACGCCTGGCCAGGGCGCTATCTGGGCCCGGGATGCCAGGGCGGGGTGTTCGAGATCGAGCTCCAGCAGGAGGCAGGTGCGGCCGTAGTCCGCGCACTGAACGAGGGCCATGGCGGCAGCGATCTCCGTGCGACCCTCCCCGCGGATAGCGCTGGTTACGCCAAGCGACTGGAGCCGGGGGCCGCCGAGCTGCAAGCTCGCCATCCGGCAGGCTTCGAGGATGGGTGTCCGAATCACCAGGCCGGCCGGCTCGACCCTGGCCGCGGCGTCCAGCGTCATCCTGCTCGCCAGCATCAGCTGGAGGCTCGTCGCAACCGAGGCACAGCGCCCACCACCTTCAACCCGAGCAGTGGTTCCACCTCCTCGACGCGCTGCACTCCCGCGTTCAACAGGGTAAGGAGCACCACTCCCAGCACCATCAGAAGCAGCCCGGCCACGCCTCCGCCCGCGATTGCCTCGATGGCGATGGTGGCGCGCGAGATGGGACGGTCCGGTACCTGTGCGCGATCGATCGTGTGGAAGCCCTCAGCGCCGGCGGCATCTACGGCGGCGCTCGCCAGCTGGGCCTGGTCAAGTTTCTGCAGGAGGTCCTGATAGCGCTGACGAATGAGGTCGTCCGTGCGCCTCAGCTGGGTCAGCGCAGCGTCGGGCACGGCATTCGGCTGGCGCTGATCCGGGTGGGCGCTGAGGTAGTCGTAGATCTTCGCGTCCTCGCTCGCCAGCTCCGAGTTCTGAGCTGCGACCTGCTTCTGATAGAAGTCGACCGTCGCCGCCGACGTCGCTCGTCGCGAAGTCAGCATTTCGTCGGCGAACTGGTCGCTGACGCCCTGGGCAACCGAGCTGGCGATTACAGGGTCGGCGTGAGTAAACGAAATGCTGACGACCTGTGGGCCGACAGCGGCGACTTTCGTCTGCGACTTGACCAACTGGTACACCGCGTCGTCCAGGCCGCGCCCGCTCAGCGATTGCGTCCCACCGCCTCCGCTGACCAGGCGCGTCGCCCTGGAGATGGGATCGCTGCCGGACGACGAATGGGTCGCGAGATACTGGGTCAGCCCGCTGCGCTCGCCAACCTTCTGGGCGAACGTTCGCGTGGCGAGGAGCTCTGTCAGGGCGTTGCTTTCGGTCACCGAGAGGTCGACATAGGGCGACTGCTGGACGGTCATGTCGGACAGCGGCGTGCGATCGAACCAAAGACTGACGTTTGCCTGATAGCTGCGCGGCTGCATGAGCACGAGTCCGAGGCCTATGGCGAGACCGACGAAGACTGGCAGCGTGAGTAGAAATCGGTGCCGAAAGTACGTCTCGAGATAGCGGATCACGCCGGGCTAACTGTAGGAATGGCCGCTAGCACCGGGAATAGGGTGTCGGCTATCTGCGCTGCGTAGGTGTCCCGGCGCGATTGGGCTGGCGTCCCGGTTCCTACCGGAGCACTATAAGGAGTGCCTCCGTACAGGGGACATCGGTCCTAAACCGGTCAGGACCCCTACCGAGACCGGAACGAAACGGCCCAGTTCGCGATCACGGCGCCCTCGTTACTCTCCGGCTCGCACAGCGAGTATGGACGGCCCCGACGTTTCCATCATCACCGTCAGCTCCAACACTCGCGAGGTGCTGCGCGGAACGCTGGAGGCCGCGTGCGAACACAGGGAGCGGCTGCGCGTCGAGCACTTCGTCGTCGACAACGCTTCAACAGACGGCACGCTCGAGATGCTGAGGCGCGACTTCCCAGAAATAACTGTCATCGCCAACACCGAGAATGTCGGACCGGGCAGAGCGCGAAACCGTGCACTGCGCAGGTGCCGCGCGCCTCTCGTGCTCAACCTCGACTCGGATGTGATCGTCCGGCGCGGCACGATCCCAGCGCTAGTCGAGCACATGCAGCAGAACGCGCAGGTCGGTGCGGTCGGGTGCGAGCTCCTGCATCCCGACGGCAGCCGGCAGCGCTCGGCATTCCACGAGCCGAACCTGCTGCCCGCGGTCGCCCGCCGCGCCCGCGCCGTCCTCGGCCGCCCGCGCCAGGACTTCAGCACAGCCCGCAGCGCCGTGACCGCCGGATGGTTGAAGGGCGCGATCTGTCTTTATCGAATGGCGGCACTCAAGCACGTCGGCGGCTTCGACCCCCAGTTCTTCATCTATTTCGAGGAGGTCGACCTCCACATCAGGCTGGGCAATGCCGGCTGGCGGCTTGTGTATCTCCCCACAGTCTCCGCCGTACACCTGGAGGGGAAGAGCATGGACGAGAACTTCGGGCAGTGTCAGTTCGAGCGGGAGATCAACCGTCTGATGTTCGTCAAGAAGCACAAGCCGTGGATGTGGTACGGCGCCGAGAGGACAGCCACCGCGGTGCGCGCGCTCTACTACAGCCGTGCCTGCGCCGATCAGCGCCTGCGGCGGACGTTCTGGGACAAGGATCCGGGCTTGCTGCGCGACATCTACGGCCGCGTCCTTGCCGCCACCCTACCGCCCAAACCGCTCCCGCTCCATCGCTGGCAGGTGGATGACACGCTAGAGTCCTTGTCCCAAGGCGTCCGGGAATCGGTGTTGGGCAGTGCCGGCGCAGCCGGGCACGAATAGGTCCCGCGCCCATTTACCTGGTGGACAGCCATTCCTACAGTGCCGTCGGTGGCACTCGCCCATAGACGCCACGAATCAGCGACGGGCCGTGATCACAATCCCGCCTTGCCAGCCGGCGGATGGCTGGCTCAGACGTACGCCGAATTGCGGGATAAAGCGCTGGTCGAGGCCACAAAGCTCGAGCACGCGTGCGGTGCTGACGCCAACGACACTCTGACCGACCTGCTTCTGTACGTTTGCGCAGCCGAGCAGGTCGCGGCCGACCATCTCGTCGAGGGCGGCCTCTCGCTCGCGCCCCTGCGTGGGATGCGTCACGTTCCGCAGTTCCCCCTTTCGGTGGTGGAAGCCGCCGCCGCGCGCGCCTGTGACCTGCGCGCGGCGACGTCTCGGAAGCGGACGCGCGCCATCCTTTCCTCGCTCCGGCGGCTAGCACTCGACCTGGCAACCCCGCTCGCCGGAGGCGCGCTGGCGGATGTGCCGTCGGCGGTCGAGGTGGCAGATCGCTTCCCGCTTCCCGAGAGCGAGGGCCTTGCCGCTCGCACGGCCAAGATTCCGGCTTGTTTCCGCGGCCAGGACCTTGGGGTCGAGGACTGTTTTGAGCTGGCCACGCGCTTCGCGGAAACGGCCGGCCGCGCGCTCCGGGTGCTCGTGACCGGCGTCCGGACCTCGGGCAGCTACATGGCACCACTGTGCGCCGGGTGGCTGCGTGCTCATGGGTTCGAGGCGGACTACACGACGCTGCGGCCAAAGGCCCCGCATGTTTGGAGCGAGCGATCTGCGATCCGGGAAGCTTGTCCCGACGCCGTTCTCATCGTCGACGATCCTCCGATGACCGGATCGGCGTTCGTCATGACCGCGCTCCGGCTCGAGCGCTGCGGCATTCCCCGGTCTCGAATCACATTCCTGGTCCCGCTCAGCCCCGAGAACGCCCTTGATAGCGACGCGCGCGCGCGAGGCTTCGACCGCTACTACCGCGTCGAGCTGCCGGCGGCCGAGACGGCCGTTCGCCGGCGCCTCGGCGGCGAGGAGATTCGGGAGTGGCTGCGCACGGTCACCGGCTCGCCGGGCGCGCCTGTCATCTCGGTGTGGGACGCCAAGGAGGTCGACCGGCAGGCGCAGCGGCGGCACGTCAAGCAGCTCTTCGAGGTGGGGGGATACGGCCGGGTGCTGGTGAAGGGGGTCGGAGCGGCGTGGTTTGCCGATCCCGCGGTTGTCGCCGCATCTGCGCTCAGGGGCCGCACCGTGAGCGTGCTCGGCTTCTGGAAGGGATTGATGGCGATGCGGTGGGAGCGGGGCGAGGGTGCGCCACGGGCGGAAGCACGGCCGCTCGCGGGGTATGTCGCGGCCCGGGCTGTCGGGCTCGCGATCCCGACTCGGGCCCCAGCGCCGCGGATGCGAAAGGACGCCTATTACCGCCTGGCCAAGGTTCTCGCGCGCGTGTACGGCCCCTTCGCGCCGGCCCGGATCGAGAGCGTTCGCCAGCTGCTGGTTGTGGCAGCTGGCACCGCCCCCTCCTGCGTCGTCGACGGTCGCATGGACCGGGAGAACTGGCTTCAGAGCCCGCATGGGCTGCTCAAGTGCGACTTCGAGGAGCACGCCTTCGACAAGGACGACCTCGAGATCTTCGATCCCGCCTATGACCTGGCCGGGGCACTCCTCGAGTTCGGCCCCTCGCGGATGCTCCAGGCCAGGCTCCTCGAGACCTACTCGGCGCGGGTCCGCGATGGCGAGGTGGCCTCCCGGCTGCCGCTCGCCAGCCTCCTCTACGGCGCGGGCGCCTTCGAGCGCGCGGGTTGGGACGTAAGGGGCGAGTTGGGCACGGAGAGCTGGCCAGCCGCGGTGCAGCGGTGGCTGGGGGCCGAGTCGGCGCTGACCTGGAGCATCGCCGCGCTGCTCGCCGATGGGATCGTCCCCAGACGTCGGTCTCCACCCACAGCCGGTGTCCTGTGGGCGCTCGACGTCGACGGCGTCCTGGAGGACGCAGGCCTTGGTTTCCCGGCTATCACGCCGGCTGCCGCGACCGCGATCGCCCTCATACGGGAGGCAGGCGCTCTGGCCGTGCTCAATACCGGGCGCAGTCTGGACGAGGTGCGCGTCCGCTGTGACGCGCTCGGCCTGGACGGCGGCGTCGCCGAGTACGGCGGAGCGGTGTGGGACAACCGGCGCCGGCGCTCCCACGTCCTTCTCGGCGACCAGGACACGGCGGCGCTGGCAGCGGTTCGCGAGGCCGCCCGCACCCTTCCTCACGTCCACGTCGATGCCCGCTACGAGCACTCGATCCGCCTGCGCGAGTACTCACGCGGGCGGCTCCGGCGCCTCGATCCAGCCTTGGTTGAGAAGCTGCTCGCAAACGGCGGCGACCGTCTGGCCGCCGTGCCGGGCGCCGGCCAGACAGACATTGTCGCCATCAGCTGCGACAAGGGGAGGGGGCTCAGGGAACTCATCAGGGTCCTCGAGTTCGAGGGGCGATGCGTCGCGATTGGCGATGCGGCGGCCGACCTGCCGGCGTTCGCGGTCGCGCACCGAGCGTTCGCGCCCCGTCATCACGACGAAGCGCTGCGCGGGGTGGCGACCATCCTTCGTCAGGACCGGCAGCAGGCGGTGCTGCGCGCCGTCGAACTCGTCCACGGCGTCAACCGGCGTCGCGTTCGGACCGATCCCTCCGGCTCTCTCGCCGCCATCGTTCGCCTGCTCGCGCTACACGACCGGCCGCGCTGGTGGCGCGCCGCGCGCTCCATCAATCCCGGCGTTCTCGGCGCCTTCCGGACATGAAGGGAAGACTTCGGATCGCGGTCTTCGCGCATGGCGGCCATGCCGACGGGCTGCGTGCGGTGCCCTTCGTCCGCGCTCTGCGCGACGCCCACCGGGAGGCTTCGATCACGGTGTTCGGCCACGCTCACAGCGCCGAGTTGTGGGATCGCTGCCCCTACGTCGATACGTTCGTGGCAATCGGTAGCGGGTCAGAGGGGCATGGGCGGCGAGGCGGGTGGCGCAAGGTCCCGCAGGCGCTGAGGCTGGCCCCCAGCCTTCTCGGCCGTTTCGACCTCACGATCAACCTCGATGTACAGCCGCAGGGCGGCAGGAGCGGTCTGCTCGGACTGCTCTCGCTGGCGCCCCACCGGGTTGGATTCGGGACGCGCCGCAATGGAGTGAACGTTTCGCCCGGCTTGGCCGACATGCACGTTTCTTATGAGGAGCGGTGCCGCACTCTCCTCGAGGCGGTCGGCGTGCCGGCCGGTGACGGCCACCTGGAGGCGTGGGCCAGCGCGGAGGAGGTGCGGCGGGTGCGCGAGCTCCTGACTGGCCTGGGCTGGGACGGACGCCTACCCCTGTTCGTGTTCCAGACCGCCAGTGATTGGTCATGCCAGATGTGGCCGGCCCACCGCTGGGCTGAGCTCACCGACCGTCTGGTGGAGCGTTTCGGGGCCACGGTTGCATTCACCGGAGTCGTCGCCGACCGAACCTTTGTCGAGAGGATCCGGACGGGAATCCATTACCGGAGCCTGGACCTGACCGGACGCACGGACTATGGGGAGCTCGCAGCGCTGCTAGGGCAGGCGGCGCTGGTCGTCTCCACCGACACGCTGGTGGCGCCGCTGGCGCTCGCGATGGGTGCGGCGGTGGTCACACTGCCCGCCTACGACACCTCGAATTGGAGCGCCGAGCGGATGCTCGAGCTGGGACTGATCGCCCGCTATCGCGAGCTTCCCCGCATCACCTGGAGCGCACGCTGCCACTGGCACCGCAGCGGACTGGTGCCAGGCTGTGAGAGTGCTTCCTGCGTTGGCCTCCATGGCATGGGACGGATCACCGTCGGCGACGTCCTGGAAAGAGTCGAGCAAGTGCTCGGCGGGCGCCACCAAGCTCTGCTGCAGAAGGCGGGCGTCAATTGAGGGTCGCCGTCGTCCTGTCGAGCGTCCTTGCTCCGGACGTCGAGTCGGATATCGCCGCCGGCCGCCGCCCGCGTATCGAGCACCTCGAGTTTTGCCGGGCGACCGGCGCCAAACTGATCCGCCTTGACCAGCGGCGCCCGCGCTGGCTGCGCCGCCTGCGCCCGCGCCACCAGCTGGTGTCGTTCTGGTCGGCCGTGGAGGCTCTGCGGGCGACCCGCGGCTACGACGTGGTGATCACGGATTCCGAACACGTCGGCCTACCCTTCGCCGCGTTGTTGTGGCTGACGCGCAGCCGCTGCCGCCACATCGCGATCGTGCATCGAGTCTCCACCCGCGCCAAGCAACTGATCATCCGAACAGTCGCCACGCGCGGCACCGCCTGCTTCGTCCATCACTTCGAAACGTGTGCGGGCGTTCTCGAATCCGCTGGCGTGCCCCCGGATCGGCGGCGCCTGATCCCCTACATGGTCGACACGCGCTTCTGGTCTCCGCAGCGTTACGTCGAGCCGGAGCGGCAGATCTGCGCGGTGGGCCTCGAGTTCCGCGACTATCCGACACTCTTCCGCGCGGTCCGCAACCTGGACGTCCACGTCGAGGTGGCCGCCGGCAGCCCCTGGTCGCAGATGCCGGACAGCTCGGCCAACGAGCAGCCACCACCCAACGTGCATGTGGGGAAGCGGCCGTACGGCGAGCTTCGGGAGCTTTACGCGCGCTCGCTGCTGACTGTGGTTCCGCTGAAAGAGAACGACATGCAGGCCGGCATCACGACCATCGTCGAGTCGATGGCGATGGGGCGTCCTGTGGTGGCGAGCGCGACCAAGGGCCAAACCGGGACTGTGCGCGACGGCCTGAACGGAGCCAACGTCGTTCCCGGGGACGTCGATGATCTCAGGGCCCGCCTCCTTCAGCTCCTGGACGATCCACAGGAGAGCCGCCGGCTGGGCGAGAACGCGCGCCGCTTCGTCGAAGAGCGGATGACCATCGAACGGTTCGTGCAGCGTATGTCAGCGCTCGTGACGGAGGTGGCGTCGGCGGCACCGGTCACGCCGGCGCCATCGGTGGATGCACAGTCGAAGGCGGTGCCCGAATGACCGGCGAGGCCTCGCGGGCGGTTTCGACCCTTGATGGGAGCCGGCGGTCGCTGCTCAGCTACGTCACCTCGCCGCGGCCGACCGCGCTCAGCCTGGCCCGGTGGCTGAACGCGCGCTGGCAGCTGCGCGCCTGCACCGAGGTCGGGCCCTGGACCCGCCTTACGGGCAAGGTGATCGTCGTCAACCGCGGGGCTTTCCGGATCGGGGCGCGCGTCCTGATCCATGCTCACCACGCGCCATCGGTCTTCTACGTCGCGCCGGGGGCGCGACTCGAAATCGGAGCCCGGACGTTTATCAACTACGGCGCCGATATCGCGGCAACTGGGGAGATCTCGATCGGACCCGACTGCCTTATCGGCACCCACCTGATTCTGCTCGACAACAGCTTTCACGAGCTCACCGCTCGCTGGCAGATGCCGGCGCCCAACCCGGTGCGGATCGAGCGAAACGTTTGGATCGGCAATCGGGTGATCGTCCTGCCCGGCGTTACCATCGGAGAAGGCGCGGTGGTCGGTGCCGGCGCGGTCGTCACGCGCGACGTCTCAGCCCGGACGGTCGTGGCCGGCAACCCGGCTCGCGTCGTCCGCGAGCTCTGACCTAGGAACCGCGGACGGCCTCCGCGCTCCTCCGGCGGATCACGCGGTGCCGCCAGCGTCCGGCCACCGTTCCCTGAACGAAGGCCGCCAGGCTCACCGCGAACGGCGCCGGATCCGACCAGGCGAAGGTTGCCATCTCGTCGGCTTCGCGGAGCGAACGCACCCAGTCCAGGGTCCGTAGGCCGTCCAGCTGACGGTAGTGCTTGAACGCGATGAGGTCGGCGACCTCGAACAGCCAGCGCCGTCCATCGTTCCTGACCGCCGGCGGTACGTTTTCACCGCAGAGGTCCATGTACATGGCGCGGGCGACGTCCAGGCCTTGCCCGTCAACGAAAAGCCGGAATGCGCCACCGAGGCGCGGATTGACGTCGAGAATCTTGTAACGGCCGTCGCGGCGATCGTAGCGATACCCGATGTCGACCAGGCCGTGGTACCCGACCTCGCTGAGGAACCGCGTCGTGAGGGCGACGACGTCCTCGTTGTAGGTGCAGATGCCGAACGAGCAGATCCCCATCTTGGCCGGGTGCTGACGGATCTTTTGCCCGGTCAGACCGAAAAGGCAGCGAGAGCCGGCATCGAAGTAGCCATCGAACATCCAGACCGCGCCGTCGCCGCCCGGGATGTACTCCTGGATCATCATGTTCTGTGGCTGCTTGACGCCAGTGAATCTGGTTAGCAGCTCGTCGCGACCGCTGGCCAGCAGGACGGTCAGGCCGGGTCGGCTGAGGACCGGCTTCAACATCACCGGGTACTGCAGGGAGCGAGAGATCTCTCCCAGCTCGTCGACGCTCGAGGGGAAGACGACCTGTGGAGTCGGCACTCCATGGCGCTCGGCGAGGCGCTGCAGCCCGACCTTCGAGCCCAACTCCAGGACAAGGCTCGGCGCAACTCGCGGGAAGCGGAACGCCTCCGCAAGCTGAGCCGCGTGCTCAGCCACGAACAGTGCCCACTCGTCGGAACCGGCCACGAGGACGGTCCCCTCGCCGAGGCGGCGACCGGCGCCCAGAAGGTCGTCGAGGATGCGCTGGGGCGGCTGGCTGAGGGGGCGCCCATCGTCGCCGGCTTCAACCTTCCCGCGGCAGTACCGCGACACGTTGGCCAGCGAAAGGCTGTGATGCGCCAGCGCGAACACGTGAACGCCCCAGCGTGCGAGGCTGCGCATCATTCCGAGTGGGCCCAGATAGCCGGGCGGGGCCAGAACCAGCACCGGGGGGCGTGTGGTCATGCCCGCACCAAGCGCCGAAGCGCTCCGAGCCGGCCGGCCATTTGCATCCGCGCCTCGAGAGCGGGTGCGACGAGTGTGGCGACGATCGGAGAGCGGAACGCCAGGATCCGGTAGTTGGGAGACGCGAGTGCGCCCAGCCGAGCCTTGTAGGCGTAGCCGCCGCGCATCATGTCGAAGACGGCCAGCCCCCGCCCGATGCTCCAGCGAAGGGCACCGGAGAGGAGACAGGCACCGAGGCTGTACACCTGGAGCGCCGGGTCCTGTTCGTAGCCGGAGGTGTGGTAGTAGAAGCCGTCGCCGTGCTCGTACCCGATCAGGACGCCGAGTGTCCGCGACTGCGCTCGGATCCTGAACATCCGCAGGTAACCGCGGCCAGCCGCCGCCGGCAGCCAGGAGGCCATCAGGGCCTCGGCTCGGCGGTGGTAATCCAGAGAGGCGTCAAAGCCGTGCCGGGCCCGCACGAACCGGTGCAGGTTCTCGTACTCGGCTCCGACACGATTGCTCGGGACGGCCTCGAACAGCGTCCCCAGCTCGCGCGCCAGCTTGCGCGGCTTGCGCTCCAGCCACTCTCTGGTGTTGGCGCTGAGCAGGCGGCGGTACGCCTCCCAGGTCGCCGGCAGCGGGATTCGGTAGCAAATGTTCTGGACGTTCTGGTGAATGGAAAGGCCGGCGTCCTGGAGAGCCTCGGCCAGCGCGTCTGAGCTCGCGCCCTCGGGCAGCTGCTGCAGGTCCGCGATGTCCCACCGCGTTTCGCGGACCATCCATTTCACCGTGCGGCGCGCAGCCTCACGCTCGTATCCGGCTGCGGCGATGACCCCGCCGTAGTCGGCAACGCCGTAACCGGTCGTCCCCATGGCGGCGAGCGAGAGCACGCGAAGGGGGCCGCGCCGGCGGATCCGGAGCGGTGCCAGACCGATCAGCTGTCCCCCGGATCGGAGCTCGATGATCTCGGTCCGGCCGCCGCCGAAGGATGCGTCGACTGCCTCCAGCCATTCGGGGGTCGCGAACACGGCGAGAGGCGAGGCGGCGGCGAGCGTCGACCATTCGAGCGCGAGCGAGCCGGTACCGGGCGCCAGTGTCATGAGGGGCCTCAAGCGAACCGCCTCGCCAGGGCCCGGAGCCGCCCCGGAAGCGGCAGGCGCCTGACCCGCCGGTGAATACCGACGGCGTGCAGGAGCAGCCCGCGTTCGCTCAGAACCTCGGCAGGCACTCGATGCAGGTTGAAGCGCCGGTGGCTTCCCGCCCGGCCACCGACCGCACCCTGATAGCCGGCATCGGCGACCGCCGCCTCCACGCGCGAGTCCAGGTCGTGGTGCGGGTAGGCGAAGAAGCGGACCGCCTCGCCGAGCACGTCCTCGAGGCGCGCGCGCGAGCACGAGACCTCCTCCCTCACGCGAGTCGAGTCGAGCTGGGTGAGCGGCTGGTGCGTTTGGCCGTGGCTGCCGACGAAGTGGCCGGCCTCCCGGAACGATCGCAGCTGTGCGGCCGTCATGAGCGGCCAGCGGTCGGCGGGGCTTCGGTTCCAGCGCGACCGGCCTCCGAGCTCGCCGGAGAGTGCGAACACCGTCGAGGGAATGCTGAGGCTCTCGAGGATGGGCAGCGCCAGCTCGAACGTCTCGATGTAGGCGTCGTCGAAGGTCACGGCGAACCGGCGGCCTTCCGAGCTGCGCGGCGGCTGCACTACGACGTCGAGCGGGACCGGAGCGAAACCGTGGTCCAGCATCCATGTCAGGTGCCCGCGAAGGCGCGCTGCGGTTGTGCAGAGCTGGTCCGGATCCTCAACGGGGTGTTCAACGATCCGGTGATACATGAGGATGGGGCACCAGGCGAGGGTGTCCCCGGCCGGCCCAGAACGCACGCCAGTAGGCTGCCGGTGGGGCGGCCTGTCAACAATAGGTTCAGCCCTCTCGGGTTCGGGACTCGGAGATCCGCGGCCGGGCTCGTGTCCCGAAGCGCCCACGGAGCCTCACACGGGCCGATCGCGCGGACCTCGAAACTCCCGTGCGCCCTCAGGTGTACCAAGCCCGCGCCGGCCTCCATCAGGGCGTGGGCTTGAAGACGGCGACGTTCGACATCCAGGTCGTGCTCGCCGTCGACGTGAACGAGCTTGCCTGGCTCCCGGCCGCGCTGTTCACGTTGTACTCGGCCTGGACGTAACCGTCCATGGGGATACCTGTGAAGCCGGTCCCCGCTCTTATGGTGCCGTCGCCGAAGTAGACGCTGCCCCCGAAGACAAGCTCTTGGGCGCCGCTGGCGGGGGTTGGGCCGGATGTCGAGTTGGTGCCGGCCACGGCGGACTCTTGCCCGGCACCGACGTCGAGCGGGGCCGAGGTGGCCGCTCCCGCGAACTCCCCGACCGCGATCCACTGCTCTACGGAGCCTGTGTTGGAGGGCGTCAGGGTCAGAGTGTGCGTGCCCGCCCTGGCGTTGGCGTCGTACCAGATGGTGAGCTGGCCCTTCCCGTTGGCGAAGTCGGAGACGTTCGCCGCCGCTACCGACGTCCAGGTATCACCACTGGAGTCGGTGACGCTGGCGACCCCGTAGTGCCCGTAGGTATAGAACTGCCCGGCCAGGAGGTGCCCGGCGCCCACGCCGCTGATCGTCAGCGTCAGCGGCGGACAGCCCCAGCAGTAGTTGGAGGCGGCCTGCACGTTGCTGATCCGCGAAGTAGGCGTTGGGGTGGGCGTGGGCGTCGGGGTCGGTGAAGGCGCCGGCGTGGAAGTTGGGCTTGGCGTTGGGCTTGGCCCAGGTGCCGCTCCGGCGGGCTTGAAGACGGCCACGTCCGACATCCAAGGCGCGCTCGTCGTCGACGTAAACGAGCTCGCCTGGGCCCCTGCCGCGCTGTTGACGCTGTACTCGGCCTGGACGTAGCCATCCATCGGGATGCCGGTGAAGCCGGTCCCCGGGCTGATGGTGCCGCCGCTGAAGTAGACGCTGGCCCCGAAGACCAGCTCCTGCGCGCCGGTAGTGGCGGTGGGGCCGGATGTCGAGGTGGTGCGTGAGACCGTCGACTCCTGCCCGCTGGCGACGTCGAGCGGGGCCGAGGCGGCGCCCGCGAACTCGCCGACCGCGATCCACTGCGAGACCGAGCCTGTGTTGGAGGGCGTCAGGGTCAGCGTGTGTGGGCCCGCCCTGGCGTTGGCGTCATACCAGATCGTCAGCTGGCCTTTGCCGTTGGCGACGTCGGAGACGGTCGCCGCCGTGACCTCGCTCCAGGTGTCACCGCTCGAGTCGGTAACGCTTCCGACCCCGTTGTGCCCGTAGGTGTAGAACTCGCCGGCCAGTAGGTGTCCGGCTCCAACCCCGCTGATCGTCAGCGTCAGGGGTGGGCAGCCATAGCAGTAGTTGGAGGCGGCCTGCACCTTGCTGATGGGCGAGGCGGCGGTCGGGCTCGGCGTGGGACTCGGTGACGGCGTGGGGCTCGGCGCCGGCGAAGGGACCGGGCTCGGTGAACGGCCGGCTGGAAGGAACACAGCCACGTCAGCCATCCATCCGCTGGCAGCTGACGAGTTGAACGAGCTGGCCTGGGTTCCGGGCGAGCTGTTCGCGTTGAACTCGGCCTGCGCGTAGCCGTCCATCGGGATGCTGTTGAAACCGGCGCCGGGTGTGATCGAGCTGCCGTTCCCGATGAAGACCGCCGCGCCGAAGACCAGCTCGCCGCTGCCGGTCGGAATCGTGGCGCCTGATGTCGCCACGGTGCTGGCCGCCGCCGACTGCCCGCCGGTGCCGGTGTCGAATGGCAGTTTGGGGTCGATGCCGGCGAACTCCGCAATCGTGACCCATTGCTCGACGCTCGCGCTGGAGCTCGAGGGCGTGAGGGTGACGCGGTGAGTGCCGGCGCTGGCATTGCCGTCGTACCAGATCGCCAGCTGTCCGTGGGAGCTGCCGGGATCGGTGACTGTGGCACTGGAGGCGGCGGTCCAGACGTCGCCGGTCGAGTCGGCAACGGACGCCACGGTATAGCCGCCGTAGACATAGAACGAACCGGCCAGCAGATTGCCCGCGGTGACGTTGGAAATGGTCATCCTCAAGGGCGCACAGCCATAGCAGTAGACGTTCGCCGTCTGAACCCCCGCCACGACGCTGGTCGCTGGCGGTAAGGCGGCTCCCGCTGTCGAGCTGCTGATGTCGAGGGCCGCGTTCGTCCTCTGCGATGCCCCGGGAGTGTCCTGGACGGCATCGAAGCCGAGCTGGACGTAGAGGGCAGACGCCGAGCCGTCGACCGAGTACGAGTAATCGGCTCCCGCCTGGAGCGGTGCGCCGCCCCAGGTGAGCGTGGGAGCGCCTCCTGTCCAGTTGGTGATCTTGAAGCGCGGGCCCAAACGCACTGGTTCCGAGGACGACGTCTGCAGCGTCAGGTTGAGGTGGTTGTAGTCAGCCACCAGTACGAGGCGGCCGCTGGCCAGGTTGAAACCGGAGCTCAGCTGCTCGCCGGCACCTGGAAAGTTGTCCGAAGACGCCAGCCTTCCAGCCGAAACGGTGGCAAGGGGTGAGCGGTACTCGGCGTCGAGCATGTCGCCTACCCGGCTCACCTCCTGGGCCGAGCCGGCCGTGCGGTTGAGACCCTGCCCAAGCCAGAGCCACGCCGACTGGATGTAGGTGCCGGTCGAGATGGTACCCCCGTCGTTGACGCGCACCGCGACGTGCGATGACGCCCGGACGTTTGTGCCCGTGCCCACGATGGCCCGGGTGGTGGTGGCCGGCGCCGGATTGTTGATGTCCTTGGTGTCGATCACGATGGCGGCTCGGTTCACGGCCGACGTGCCGGACCCGTACTGAGCCCACCAGGTTCCAGTGACCCAGCTGTTGTTGTCTCCACCCGCGGGCCAGTAGGCATCGCCCAGGCCCTGTTCGGTGGCCGCGGTCCAGAACCCCCCGGATGCATTGTTCGCGTTGATCGCCCAGGCGATAAAGCCCTGGTGCGTCAGCAAGGAATCGACGTGGAGGATCTGGCGGATGAATACATTTCCGTCGGCGTAGAGAGTCCACCAGCGCTCGACATGAACGGAGGCCGGTATCAGCAGGCCCGGCGTCCAGCCAGGGTAGTCGGATGAGAAAAAGTCGGAGTCCGCGTAGATGACCGCGTGTTCGGGGGTGTTCTCGATCAGAGACATCGACCGCGCGTGGCCGGTTGTCTGGTACCAGACGTTGTTGAGGAGAATCCAGCTGTCGACCAGCGGATAGCTGGCGCCGTTGCTCGCCAGCGGCGTAGTGCCTTTGGCCGCCTGATTCTGAGTCCGATTCGGATCGTTGATGAGGTCGTACCAGACGTTCGGCGCACCGCCAGCCTGGTTGGCGTCGAATTCGAGGAAGTAGCGCGTTCCGGTCACATCGACCAGGCCGGCGGCGGGCGAGGTGACCGACAGGCCGCCCGCGGCAGCGGTGGCAGCGACAGGCCTCATATGGTCGGCACTTTGCGGATTCATGCCCGCCAACGCTGGGATCAGACCGAGGAAGGCCCAGCCGCCAATTAGCCCGGCCAGCCTCCACCCGCATGCGGCGTGCTCGTTCATCCGTGGTCAGCCGCAGCGTAGGAACGACCGAGCAGGGCGGGAATGGGTGGCGGCGGCAACGAGGTCGCGACCTTGACTAGCGGGCGGCGGTCACTTTGTCCCGGTCGTCGGAGCGTCCGCTGCCCGCCGGGCGGGCATAGTAGGCATTCCCGCGGCGCTCTGCCGGCGACGTCTCGTCGCGGAGCACCCGGTGGAATCCGGCCCGCTCCAGCCGGTCCTCGACCTCTTTGAGGAGCGCCTCCGAGTGATACTCGAGCACGATCCTGTCGACGCACAGCAGTGTCCGCTGCGCGCCCTCGAGCACGTCGCTCTCGAGGCCCTCGACGTCGATCTTCAGGAGGTCGATCCGATCCAGATCGAGCGCTTCCACCAGTTCGTCGAGGGGCGCGACATCGACCATGACGGAGGCTCTCGCGGTGTCGCCGGCGCGCGCCAGGTGCCCACCCAGCGTGCTGTTGCCGACCACCAATCGCGCGCGGCCGGCACGCGCGCCCACCGCTTTGTTGACAAGGGCGATGGAACTCTCGAGGTGGTTAAGCGCGACCGTCTGCGAGAGCCGGCGGCAGCAGTCGGGGTTGGGTTCGAAGCTGTACACGCGTGCGCCTCGACGTGCCTGCTGGACCGCGAAGATGCCTGCGTTGGCGCCCAGGTCGAGCACGACCCAGCCGGGTCGGGGGGTAAAGGAGGGATCACGATCGTAGATGCCGTCGACGTAGAGCTCGTGGAACACGAAACTTTCGCGACCGCGCACCGCCAGCGTGTAGTTCACGCCGCCCAGCAGCAGCCGCGTGTCCACGCTTCGCCATCGCGGCGGCAGCGCACGCCAAGCGACGTACTTGGCGATGAAGAGCGTCACGCTGACCGCCTCATAGGGGCTGCGAACGAGCCTGTACATGCTGAAGGCACGCTCCACCAGGTAGCGGACGTGTCGCATCGGAAGCATCACCTCGAGCTAGGCATCCGGCCAGCCGCCGCGGTGACGGCCGTTCGGCTCCGCCAGACGGTAGAGAACGGCATCGATGCCGGTAAATAGGCCGCTCGGCGGCGGGCCGTGACATGTGCCCCGGAAACGGTCAGGAACTCGCGCGGCCTGGGCGCGCGCCCCGGTCCGACCGGGACCTCCGGCCATAGATGCCTGGTCATTGTTGCCGCCTGCTTCGGACGTGCCCATTGGCGCGCGCACTCGGCCGGCCTCAGCCTTGCGGCGCCGGCGGAGATCCCTTGAGCAGGAGACCGAAGCGACGTCCAGCAATTCATCGTTGGCATGGCACACGTACAGCGCCCGCGGTTCGGCGCCCGGTTAGCGGCCGGCCAAGCAGCATGTGCGCGAGCAGCGTGCCCCGGGGCGCCAGTGCGCAAGCGCAGCCGTCAGTCCCTCCGCCGGCGGCGCGCGACGACACCTCGCCGGCGAGCGGGGAGGAGGCCGTGCGGGCGCACTTCCGCGACACCGCCGGGTACTGGCGAGATCTATACCGCCGCGATGACGTGGTGGGAGCGGTTTTCCAGGATCGCCAGCGGCATGCGCTGAGACTGGTCGATCAGCTCGGCCTCAATACAGGCAGCTCCGCCCTCGAAGTCGGGTGCGGCGCGGGCTACCTCACGCTCGAGCTTGCCGGCCGCGGGATGCGCCTGGTCGCGATCGACGCCGCCCCCGAAATGCTCGAGATCGCAGGTGGGCTGCTCGCACGTCATGACCCGGCCTCACGTGTGCGGTTTCAGCAGGCCGACGTGCACCACATGCCATTCCCCGATGCTTCTTTCGATCTCGCCGTCGCGCTCGGCGTCATCCCGTGGCTCCATTCGCCGGCGTCGGCGCTCGGGGAGCTGGCCCGCGTCCTGCGCCCCGGCGGCCACCTGATCGTCACCTCGGACAATCGCGCCCGCCTCAACCACCTCGTAGACCCGCGGTTCTCGCCGTCTCTGGTCTGGCTCCGGGCATTGGCCGATTCGGCCCACCGGCTGGCTGGCTTCCGAGCGCCCGATGGCCGCTTTCATCCACGTCTGATCTGGCCCTGGCAGTTCGAGGAGATCGTCAGAGGTGCCGGACTCGAGATCGTCTGTGAGGAGACGGTGGGCTTTGGGCCCTTTTCGTTCATGGCCCACCCCATCCTGCGCGGCACCGCCGGCGTGTGGTTGCACCGCCGCCTCCAGGCGCTCGCCGATCGAGGAATGCCGCTCCTGAGAACGCTTGGGGCGCACCAGCTTTTGCTCGCACGCCGGCCGCCGAGGATGCCCGGATGAGCGTTGGGACAGCAAGCCTGAAGCGGCTGGCCAAAGCCGCGGTCAAGACGGCCCTCTGGTCGGCTGTGCCGCTCGGGGTGCGCAAACAGGCGGCCATCGGGATCAGCCGCTCGCCCAGCCTCAATGAGGCGCGGCGGCTACGGCTCTCGATGCTGGCCGTCGGCGACCTCGCTGAACGCGACAACCGCGAGTTCCACAGATTTCTCTGGTCGAACCATCTCGCGTATGCCGTCTACTACTCCGACGCCCGCTTCCGGTCCCGGATCGAGGCCTCGCGTCTCCAGCTCTTCACCGCCCTCCTCGACCAGCTGACCATGTCAGGAGTCGGGCCGAGCGCCGTCAGTTCGGTGCTCGACGTCGGCTGCTCGGTTGGCAGCAACCTGCGCTACCTGGAGGAGCACGTATTCCCCGCGGCCACGATTCTTCACGGTGTGGACATCGACGGTCAGGCGGTGGTCGAGGGGATGCGCTTCCTCACCCAGGCCGGCTCTCGAGTAGAGCTGAAGACCGGTGACATGGAGGATCTGGACACCGTCCTCGGGAGTGGCGCCCGCTATGACGTCGTCTTCTGCGCCGGCGTCCTCCTATACCTCGAGGAGGACCGCGCCGCAGCCGTAGTGGCGTCCATGCTTCGGCGGAGCCGGATGCTGTGTGCCTTCGCCGCTCTCGCCCACCCGCTTCAAGACAACCAGTTGATGGCGGCTTCGGAACGCCGTCCCTGGGACTCCTCGCACATCCACAACGTGGACCTCATGGTCGCCGCCGCCGGTGGCCAGGTGGTCGCTCGTCGTTGGGAGCCGGGAACTCTCGACGGCCGGCAGACGATCTACTTCGTGTTCGCCCGCCCGGCTGGAGCAGACCTCGCGCTCACAGCTCGATGAAGCGGGCTGAGCGCCGGTCCACCAGGTAACGCAGCTTCGTTGCACGCCCTTCGTCCTGGAGGGCGAGTAGCCGCCACAGGGCTCCTTCCGGGACCTGGTCGCACGGCTCGCAGCCGCGATCACCGTGGACCGAGCGCTGTACCGCCTGGAGGACGCCGGCCTGGTAGGGCCGGGACTCGATGGCGATACCGAGCTGCCGGCGAAGGGCGCGCAGCTCGGGGCCCGCGTTAGCCGGGGCATGCCGCCGCCGCGCGAGCCGCAGGACCTCGAGATCGGTGAAGGCGTCACCCACCGCGTGCTCGACGCTCGGGCCGGCGCCAAGCGAACTGAGCAGCCGATGCAGAGCGGTCGCCTTGTCCAACCCCTCGGCCACCACGACGGTCTTGCGCCAGCCCTCCGTGACTCTGAGAGTTTGCAGTCCAAGGCGGCGCACCAGCTCTCGGACCGCTTGCGCGTCGACGCCGCGACGACCTTTCGCGCCGTGCGTGAACAGCCGGAGCGAGAAAGTGTAGCGAGGATCGATCAGAAATTCGGTCGTCTCGATGACGGCTGCCCGCAGACGGTCAAGTTCAGCGAGGGATCGATCGTCGATGAGCGGGATGGTCCGGCCTGTGCATGCCTCCCAGGCCACCGCGCCGTACTCCGCGACGCCGCCTGCGAGCTGGAACGCCTGGCACCTCTCCGTGACCTCCGCGAGGCTGCGCCCGGAGGCCAGGAGCACCCTGGCTCCGTGCCGCTGCAGGGCTCTCACCGCACGCACTCCGGCGGGGCTTTGAGCGGGGAAGCCGAGCCGATCGGTTTCCAGCGTGTCGTCCAGGTCGAGGACCCAGACCTCCTCGGCAGGGCCCGGCTGCTCGACCGGCAGCGCTCCCGCCAGGTAGGAGTTGACGGCCCGGGTGAGGGCGTCCTCGGCGCCGGCGAGCCGGGCCGCGTAGCGCCGGCGCCCGTCGGCCGTCTGGTGATCGGGGAGCTCGATATGGAGCGAGTCGAGCTCCTCGGCTCCGGCGGCCAGCCGGTGCACCAGCAGCCGGTCACCGGCTCCGCGTCCCAGATCCCCGGCAGCGCGCAGCAGCGCCTGCTCGAGGCGCTGATCGAAACCGAAAGCGGTTACCGCCTGGGCGATGTCGAACAGGGGATCGACGACCGCCCGGTCGCTGATGTCGAACCCGTGCTCCTCGAAATCGGTCTTGACCAGCGATCCGTCCGCGCGGGCGATCCATTCGCGCGGCCTCATCTGGCCGTCGACCACGCAGCCAGGCGATTGGATGGCAAAGAGGATCTCTTCTTCGGCGCGGAACTGGGCGATGGAACCGGCGGGCCCGAGGCCTCGCGTCAGGACGCGGGCGGCTCGGCGAGCACTGGTCAGCACGGCCTTGCCCTCGAAGACCGACCGCGGCTTGTCCGGCGGCAGCGCGAGCCGGCGCGCTCGCTCGGCCACGTACGCGCCAATCTTCAAAGCGGAGGCGGGGTTCCGGTCAGGTCGGCCACCGTCCTCGATCCAGCGGCTGTAGAGAACGCCTTTGTGGAGCCCGAGGACGGGCGGGACCAGGCCGTTCAGCGCCCGACCGGCGATCAGCGAATGCACGCCGAAGAACCCCAGCCCGGCGCCCTTGGCCAGGACGCGAACCCGATCACGGCGGGCGCCCTTGAGCAGCTCGACCTCGAAGACCTTCTTGGCGTGGAACCGGCGCCCCTGGCGCAGCGGCGGAACCGTCTCGGGCACGCAGAATTCGGGGGCCTGGGCCTCGCCAGCAGCTCCAAGGTGGTAACCGCTGAGAACCGACACCGAATCCGCACCCAGCGCGGTCAGGAATTCCGGCCGGTTCAGCGTCTGCTCCACAGCGGAGTTCTCCAAGAGCCGGTCGATCTCCCACTCTCCGCGCTTGAGCAGCACATGGGGCGCGGACCTGAACCCCGCCCACACCTTGGCGAGTTCGTGAGGCAGGAGGTCGTCTCTCCTGTCGAGGAGCTTCAAGACCGGCTGATTGCCGATCTCGCAGACCGCCGCGCAGATCCTGTCCTGCGGCATTCCGGCGGCCGCCAGGGCGCTGATGCTCTGCGCGTAGGCGGTACCCCACCAGGTTGGGTCGTCGATCACCAGCGCCCAGCCGCCGGCTGCGGCCAACCGGCGAACCTCAAGCAGTTCATGACGGAGAAGGGGAACTCCCGGCCGGATGGTGAGCATCGAGCTCGTGGAAAACCCGTCGCTCCTGAGCGCGGCCACCGCGTGGGGAGCCATGAAGAGGCCGCTGGTGCGCAGGCCGACCACGAGCACCGGCGTCCGGCGGTCGCCGATCAGCGGCTCGGCCTTGCGCGCGAGAAACGCGCAGTCCTCCGGGTACAGGTCCATGGAACGGAACGCCCCGGGAACCTTGAGCCGCCAGCGTCGAAGAGAAGCCGGCAGCCGGTGCCTCCTGAGCTCGGTCAGGCGGTCACGGTTCCGGCGAACGGTATCCGCCGGCCCGCCGATCCGATGCGCGGTCCCGAACTCGATCTGGAGCCGCACAAGCTCGGCCTCCAGCTCAATGAGATCGCGTCCCGAGGCGCGTACCCATGCTTGGCGCGCTCGGATGGCAACAGCAGTCGCCAGATTCCCGAGCGCGGCGGCCGGGCCGAGCCGGCCGGACAATGGGCTGACGTCGTAGAAGTGCCGGTGTAGGTGGTCGCTGAGGATCTGCTGCATCGCACTCGTGACCAGGCAGAGGTTCAGCGCTGCCCCACCATCGTCGAAGACGTCGCCGGCCGCCTCGCGGTCCGCCAGCCACAGCGCTGCGTCGAGCAGCCCGGCGAAGGACTGGCGGAGGTCGAGGACCCATTGCCAGCCGTCGGGCCAGGCGGCGTCGACGGCGGCGCGAGCAGTCCCCGGCGGCCGCGTTTCCAGCACCGCCGCCATCCTAGGAAGGGGGGTTTGGGCTTGGAATGGGATCTCTCTGATACTCCTGGGCCGCCGTCCCGATCCGCCTGGAAATTTCGCCTCAACAGCTCCTGATCGACCCATTCACTGCGTGGGGCCGGCTTTCTAAATTCGCGCTCGTGGCGGAGGTGACGCTGGACGATTCGGGCAGCGCTGCTGCCAGCGGTCCCACCGGAAGACCGTTCCTGACGGTTGTCATTCCGACGCGCAATCGCCTGCCGCTCCTGAACCGCGTTCTCCGGACGCTCGATCAACAGGAGGACGTCGAGCCTGGCATCTTCGACGTTGTGGTGGTGGTCGACGGTGCAACCGATGGCACAGTCGAAGCGTTGCGGAGCATGACCACGACCTTCGCCTTGACGGTCATCGAGCGCCCCCGCGGCGGAGTCGCAGGTGCGCGCAACGCAGGCGTCATGGCCGCTCGTGGCCAGGTCGTGCTGTTCCTGGACGACGACATCATCCCGTCGAGCCGGCTGGTCGCCGAGCACCTTCGCGTTCACGCGGGGGCGCCCAGCCTCGTGGCTTTGGGCAGGTTCTCCCCGGACCTGACCGTGCGGCGCAGTGCCTGGACGCGATACGAGGAGCTCGTCCAGGAGAAGAAGTATCGGGCGCTGGAGAAGAAGCACGAGCAGCCCTCGGGGATCCGCTTCTACAGCGGGAACGTGTCGGTCACCCGGCGCTTGTTTATGGCCACCGGCGGTTTCGACGTGGGGCTCGCACGGAACGAGGACGTGGATCTTGGGTTCAGGCTCCAGGCCGCCGGCGCCCAATTCGTCTTCATCCCGGAAGCCGACGGAATCCACTGCGGGTACCACGATCTCAGCGCCTGGCTGGCCACCTCGCGGCTGTATGGGAACCTCGACGCGGCGATTTACCGCCGGCGTGGCTATGCCGGCGGTCTGGAGGCGATCATCGGCTGTTTTCACGACCGCAATCCGCTCAACCGTGCGTCGGTTCGACTCGCGCTCTCCGGAAAGCGGAGACAGCGCGCGATGGTCAGCATCTTCTGCTGGATCGGGCTCGCCGCCTACGCCCTGCGCTTCGAGCGCATCTCCTACGCTGCGTTGAGCGCGGTCTCCAACCTTCAGTACTGGTCCGGGATCCGGGACGGACTGCGCTCGAACCGCGCGTTCTGGGCGATCGTGGCGAAAACGCGAGTCTCGAGCGCGCGTCCCTATTACGCGGAAAACCGCCGCTAGATTGTCCTTGTCCTCGGGGACAGGTTCCCCATTACCCCTCTCAATCAGCGTCGATACGTTGCCGCTGTGGTCAACAATGGCGGACTTGATTCCGGGGAAAGGGACGCCGGCCAGATACTCCACATCCTGCTGATCGAGCGGCGCCAGCTCGTCCGTTCGGCGCTGGAGCGCATGCTCTCCGGCCCTCCTCTCAGCTCACAGGTAACGTGTTGCCCGTCTTCGGATACAGCGTTGGAGCTGCTCGACAAGCTGCGGGTCGACCTCGTTCTCTGCCAGCTGGCTGCCGAGCCGGTCAACGGTCACGACGTGGCGCGCCAGCTGAGCAGCCTGGGGTTGGCACCCGTGGGTTTGCTCGCTGACGACGACGAGGAAGTGCGAGTCGACGAAGCGATCCAGTCCGGTGCCCGGGGACTATTCAGCGCGGGAGTCTCCGATGCAGAGTTTGCTGCCGGCGTGAGGGCGATCCTTCGTGGGCATTTCGTCATGTCGTCCAACCTGGCTCGGCGGCCCATTGAGGCGCGCGCGCGCGAGGCCGCAGCACAGGCCTACAGCCAACTGTCGAACGCCGAGCGAGAAATTCTTCTGCTACTCGGCCAGGCGATCCCAATCGATGCCATCGCGGCGGGACGAGGCACCACCAAGAAGACCGTCCGTAACCACGTCACGAGTGTCTACCGGAAGCTCGAGCTGCGCAGCCGGGCGGACGCCGTGCTTTGGGTTGCGCGCATGGGACTTATCGAGAATCAGGTGCGAGAGTCGCAGCCGCTGATCGCCGGCCACGCGCGCATGTGACATTCGCTCCACGCCGTCGACATCGCGGCCAGGGAGGGCTGCTTCGACCCAGCTCGATCAGCCGCTGCCGGCAGCGGCGACGTGGGCGAATCCGCTAGCGCTCAGAAGCGAGACCTGCTGGCCGTTGTAAACGGCCACCTCCCGCATGTCGTCGAAGTGCGTGAGCACAAATTCGATGTCGTCGTCCCTTCCCACCCGGCGCAGGTAGTCGGCGCTCGGACTCTGACGAATTACATCGAGGGCGGCGCCTCTCCACTCCTGGACCTCGCACAGCGAGCTCTCATTTTCCGGTTCATGCCCGCCCGTCAGGAGCCTGTCCCCGATCCAGGCGCAGACCAGCTGGTCCTCAGGCCGGGGCTTGCCACGTGTCCCGGCCCCGATCAAGGCAACCCGCTCGTGCACAGCCAGGCGCTCCGCCGTGGCAGTGAGATTGCGAAGGCTCGCCACGTACACGGCGGACGCTCCTCGGCAATTGGCCAGCAGAAGCGTGCCCGCTGAGGTGAGGAGGACGATGGGGTTCGCGCCTTCGACCCGGTCGAGGGCTGCCGGTGAATTGTCGTAGTCGAAGCAGGCGGGCCGGGTCCCAGCCTGCTCGCCGGCGAGCAGCGCGTCTGCGAGCCGGCCGGCGACCATCATGGCCTCGGCCATTGTGCCGACTGGATAAACACGGTGCCCCCGCGCCAGCGCCGTGAGGATACAGGTGGTTGCCCGGAAGACGTCCGCGACCACGATCGCGTGGGTATCGCGGTAACGGGCGGCGCTCTGCGGGAGGCTGTCGATGACGAAGCTCGGTTTCATGGTCAGACCAGGCGAACTGGGCGCGGCGCCAGCTCGTGCGCATAAGCGTCGGAGTGAAGGCCGCGCCGGTAGATCTCCACCCGGAGCAGCTCCTCGATGCGGACGTTGCTCAGGTTCACGCGGTTGCCGAAGTGATTCAGGAAGTCGAACTGCGAGCGCTTGTTGGGCGCCTCGAAGACCGTCTGCTCCATCCCGAAGGCCTCTGCGAACGCTTCAGCCGCTCGGAAGTTGAGCCGGCCCGAGTCGTCGAAGAGGCCGACCTCCTGCGCGCTCTCGCGCGCCTCGACGACGATCTGCTTGGCGCCCGCATCAAGCCAGCGCCGGCCGGTATCGACGAGCTCGGCGACCACCGCCGGAGTAAAAGCGCCGCCGTGCTTTTCCCCGAGCTCCATCTGGACGGTGAGCCCGTAGGTCTCGGCCAGCGCGACATAGTCGCGGGGGCCCCGCCGAAGCTTGGTGAAGCCCTCTCCAGCCTCGATCCGATCGATTCCCAGTGACGCGACTAGCTCGAAGAACGACTCCAGGCGGCCCCGGTCCTCAGCGATCTCGAATGGACCGCCGCCCGTGACGAGCGGCACTCCCAACCGACGGGCAGCATCAATCTTCGCGCGGGTGGCCGACTCGTCGGCTATGAGCCAGCACGCCATTGAAATCTTCAACCGGCTGACCAGGTAATGGCTCTGTTCAAGGTGGCTAACGACCGTGGCGACGTCATACCCCGGGTCGAAGGGGCTGGTGAATGGCGGTAGGTCGGGCACTCCGAGCGAACGGACGAATTCGTGCGTGCTGCGCGGCTCTTCGATGTGCGTGACGCGTGGCGTGTTGATCGTCATCCGGTTCTCCTCTCACCTCAATGTGGCGTCAGCCAAGCTAGGGGTCGGGTGGCAGCCCCGCATGAGGCCCTTGTCCCGAACCGCGATGGGCGAAATCGAGCGCGCGGATGACGCGCGCCATGAATTTCCGCGCCGCAGCTCCCGGGCGGAAAGCGCCCGCCTACCACGGTGCCTGCCCAGACCAGGACCGGGTATGTCATCCGGGAGTGAATCAGGCGACCTGACGGCGGGAGGAAGCACGGAGGACAACGCTCTTTGAGGCGAGTACCAGCAGGCACCGCAGGTTGGTGGCGTAGCGCCCGCCGAGCCGCGCCGGCTCGTGAGCGACCCTGTACAGCCATTCCAGTCCAGCCCGCTGCATCCACCTGGGAGCCCGCGTGGCGCGGCCGGCGAGCAGGTCGAACACGCACCCGACGCCGACCGCGATCGAGACCGGAAGGCGTTCCCGGTGGCGGTCGATCCAGAGGTCCTGCTTGGGGTGGCCCAGCGCGACAAGGAGCACGTCGGCGCCGGAATCCGTTATCTGCTGGAGGATGGCCTCGCTCTCCAGCTCCTCAACCGAGGCCCGCGCGGGTTCGAGTACGCCGCAGATTCGCAGCGCGGGATGCCTGGCTACCAGGGCGCTGGCAGCCGCGTGAGCGACGCCATTCTCGCCGCCCAACAGGAAGACACCAGCGCCCCGATCGGCCGCGTCGGCGACGATGAGCGGCACCAGGTCGGCTCCTGCGACACGCTCCGGAATGTGCTGCCCCGTCAGCCGGCCCAACCAGACGACGGGGGCGCCGTCAGGCAGGTTGAGGTGGGTGCGGCCGAAGACACTCCGAACGAGCGGGTCCCGCTGTGAGCGCGAAATGAAGTCCATGTTGACTGTCGCCACGTGGTGGAGGCGGCGCGTGCCCATCGCCTGTCGCAGCGCGTGGCGGGCCTCCTCAATGGTCAATGCGTCGATCGGGATCCCGCCGACGACGGGGCGCCGGCTGTCGCGCTGCTGACTTGGCCGCTCGCCCTCGCGGCGGCTACGCGTCCACTCCGCCGGGTCGAAGTTGCACGCGAGCCGCGCATACAACCCCAGCTTGAGAAGCAAGAATGCCGGCGCCTCGATAAGAAGCAGCAGCTCCGAGATCGGCAGGCCGGCCCGGAGCACGCCACCGACGACGAAGGTAGCGACCAGCAGAAGTGGGGCCGCCCAAAGGGCGACCGTCCAAACGGGGGCGAGGCCGGCGGCGCTCGCCAGCGCGGAAAGCAGGAGACCGGCGACCACCGCCGTCACCAGCATCGAGAGGGGTGGCACGGCCAGGTCGAGTAAGGCGTCGAGCAGGCTCAGGTCGCGGCGCCGGACAGACTCGGCGACCAGGCGGGGCAGCCACGCCCGCATGGCGTGGAGGCGGCCGCCCTCCCACCTCCGCCGCTGGCTCATTGTGTCCGCGGCAAGCGAGGCGACCGGGCCGAAGACCATGGCATCCGATGCAAAGGCGGGCCGGATTCCCGCCAGCCGGAGCTGGAGCGTCAACTCCAGGTCCTCAACTCCTGAAAAGGCAGCCCACGGGTGGCGTCGCAGGAGCTCGCTGGCGAATAGCATCCCATTGCCCACCATGGCGGCGGGAAGCCCGAGCCGGGCGCGACCACCAAGACGCACGCGGTGGAAGAGCTGGAAGCCGAGGGCGACCATGCGGCTGCGCCGCGATCCGGGCTCGGGCAGGGCCAGATAGAGGCCCTGGACCGCCATCGACGCGGATAGACCTGCGACCAGGTGATCCACGAGATCGGGATGTGCGACCGAGTCAGCGTCGACGACGGCAACTGCGTCGGGCGGGACCGGTTCGGCGAGCAGGTTGTCGATCGCCCAACCCAGTGCTCGTCCCTTGCCCCGGGCTGGGTCGCTCCGGACCATCACCTCGGCGCCGGCTTCCCGCGCTCTTTCTGCGGTGTGATCGGTGCAGTTGTCTGCGACCACCACGACGCGCAGGTGGGCCGGATAGTGCTGCACGAGCAGCGATCGGACGCAGCTGGCAACCAGCAGCTCCTCGTTGTGGGCCGGGACGAGGATGGCGACCCGGATGCTGGAGCTAGCGGCCGGCCCGCGGCGGCGCTTTGCCGGCGCGGCAAGAGCGAGCACGGCGAGATAAAGGGCGATGAGCAGGAGCGGAGCGGCCGCTGCGCAGAGGCAGGTGGTCACAAGCTCCTGCGCGAGGCCGGCCACCGGTTGGCCCCTGTCTCAGTAAGCGCCGCCGCCCCGGATCACGGCGCCGATGGTTCCTAACAGGATCCGGACGTCGGTCAGCAGGGACAGTTGGGCGACGTAGGTCCGGTCATATCGCATCCAGGTGTCGAAGTCGCAGTCCGACCGGCCGCGGATCTGCCACCAGCAGGTAAGGCCTGGCTTGACGCTGAGCCGGATGAAGTCGGAGGGTCGGTATTGGTCGACTTCGGCCGGGATGGGGGGGCGCGGGCCGACCAGGCTCATCTCGCCACGAAGGACGTTGATCAGCTGCGGCAGCTCGTCGAGACTGCTCCGGCGAAGAATCCGCCCCACACGGGTGATTCGAGGATCTCGACGCAGCTTGAAGACTGGCCCAGAGACCTCGCTAAGGGAGCGGATCTCCTCGAGTCGTCGCTCCGCGCCGGCGTGCATGGAGCGGAACTTGAGCATCTGGAAGCGCTTGCCGGCCCGGCCCACGCGCTCCTGCACGAACAGCACCGGCCCGGGTGAGTCGAGCTTTATGGCGACCGCTATCGCCAGCCAGAGCGGGAGGGTCGCGACCAGCACGGACACGCTGAGGACGACATCGATGACGCGCTTCAGCGTCGTGTCGTACGAGTACCACCGGCGGGTCGCGGTAGCGGCGCTGAGAACATTTGGCGAAAAGGGAAGCCGCTCTTCGACGCCCGGCTCGATGGTCGCCTGCATGGGGTTGGAGCGAGGCTATGGAGAGCCCACAACGGGCTAAATAGGTGATTGCGACTGGTCTGAAGAAGCTTGACCAGGCTTTCCCAGGGCCTTTGTCCCGACCGCCCGTCAGGGGAGTCGAGAGCCTAGTCCTGACTCCGACCGCCGGCCACCAAAGCGGCTGTCACGACCACTCCGATCAGCACTCCGAGCGCTAATCCCACCGCGAAGCCGAGCCAGAACCAGAGCACCGTGGAGGCAGTCTAGAGCCCTGCGCGCGAGGCCCGACGACCATCCGGATCTGGCACGAATAGGGGAATCGGTTCGATTCGAGATCCGGGCTCCTGACTGGGCAGTCGGCGGCGCGTAGCCGGTAGCGACCAGAGCGGCCACCGATACGCACGAATCGCGGCTCGGTCCACATGCAGCGTCAATGCAGCTTTCGCGGGGGGGTACAGTTTGCCGCGGCCAGCCTCACCACCAGGCGCTTCTAGCTCTTGGCCAACCGCTGGGTCGGCATCTTCCATGAGTGTCTCCGACACCGCTCGGCCTACTCCGAGCTGTTCGCCTGGAGAGCCCCGGTCGAGGTCGCCGCTTGACTCCTTACCCTCTTGGAATGTCTAGGCCCGGTCGCGGCAGGAACATCGGCACCCGGCGCTGGTAGGCGCCGTAAGCGGGACCGAGCGCCGAGGAGAGGTCGCGCTCCTCGAGCCGCGTCCCCACCAGAATGTAGCTGGTCGCCAGCGCGGCGAAGAGGAGGTGGCCAGCCGACATCCGCGGCGCCGCCCAGACCCCGACGATGATGCCGAGCATCATCGGCTGCCGGACGAGCGCGTAGGCGCCGCGGACCACGAACGGCACCGGCGTGTAGGGTCGCTGCGCGAGCGCAAACGCGGCCTGGCGGAGGCCGAAGAGGTCAAAGTGGTGGATCATGAAGGTCGCCGCGACGACGAGCGCCCAGCCGGCCAGCGAAAGCGCGACCAGCAGGCCCGCCCACGGCTGGGACGACACCGCCCAGATGGTCCCTCCGATCGGCTGCCACTGCCACAAGGCGAGGCCGAGCGCGAGGCTCGCGGCGAGGACGTAGACGCTCCGCTCGGCCGCGGGGGGCACCAGTCGCGTCCACCTGGCCTTGAATGCGGGACGCGCCATCACCGAGTGCTGGATCGCGAAGAGGCCGAGGAGAAGGGCGTCGACGAGCGCGGCCACCAACCACGCACCGGCGCGACCGGAGTCGACCGTCTTCGGGACGGGGAAGTCACCGGTGAAGGCGATCGCCCAGCCGAACACGGCCAGGAAGGCGGCGTAGGACAGGACTGCGAAGGCGGCGAGCCCAACGCGGGCGGCTCTCGTGTGCATGACCACATCAGACCGTGGACTGGCGCCGCAGCGAATCGGACGATCCGCCGATGGCCGGAGCGGCTGGAAGGGCCCCCGGGCAGCCTCCGTGGCTGCACGCATAGGTAGAGCAACCTACGCTTGCCGCGATGGACCAGCGGATCGCCTTCGCCGCCACAGCGCACGGCCGCGTCGCGTTCGCCACCGCTGGCTCCGGCCCGGTGCTGCTCTGTGACACGGGCTGGGTCAGCAACCTCGCCTTCAGCTGGGAGCCGGGGGCCTACCGCACCTTCTTCGAGCGCCTCGCCGAGCGTTTCACGCTCGTCCGCTACGACAAGCCCGGGACCGGGCTGTCGGACCGGCAGCGCGCCGACTTCACGATCGAGCCCGAAGTGGCGGCGATCGAGGCCATAGTCGGTGAGCTGGGCTTGCGCCGCCTCTCACTCCTCGGGCTGTCGCAGGGCGGCGCCGTCGCGGCCGTGTTCGCAGCGCGCCACCAGGACCTCGTGGACGCGCTCGTTCTCTACGGCACCTTCGCGCGCGGTCAGGAGCTGGGCCGGCCGGAGGTGCAGGCGGCGCTGGTGGCACTCGTCCGCGCCAGCTGGGGCCTCGGCTCGGCCGCCCTCGCCGACATCTTCGTGACAGACGCCGGCCCTGAGGCCAGGGAGTGGTTCCGGCGCGCCCAGCAGGTGTCAGCCGACGCCGAGACCGCGGCGCGGCTGCTCGAGATGAACTACAGGACCGACGTCAGCGCTGAGCTCTCACGCGTCCGGGCCCGTACGCTTGTCCTCCACCGCGAGCACGACCGCGCCATCCGGTTTGCCCGGGGGGTGGAGGTCGCGTCGATGATCCCGGGGGCGCGCCTGCAGCCGCTGCCCGGCAGCTCCCACATCGCCTACGTGACCGACCCGGAGCCGGTGCTGGCGGCCATCGTCGGCTTCCTCGGCGAGGGCGGGCGGAAGCCATCGCCACTCACCCCCCGCGAGCTCGAGGTGGCCGCTCTCGTGGCCGAGGGCCTGACCAACGCCGAGATAGCGACCCGCATGGGGCTGGCCCCGAAGACCGTCGACGCCCATGTCGAGCACATCCGAAACAAGCTCGCCGTCCGCTCGCGGACGCAGATCGGGGTGTGGGCGGCCGAGCGGCGCCTGCTGCGCCCGAGCCGAGGGTGAGAGCCGTATAGGAGCAGAGCCCTCATTGCAGCGGACCGGGGAGCCCGCCGCCACCCGCATAGCGCGAAGCCGGTAGAAGGCCCTTTAGAGCCTCAAGGCCCTATCGCCCGATCGTCTGCCGCCTTCTTCCACGCATTGTGGTGTGCGATCGTGTCCGCTCAAGCCTCTCCTACGTCGTCGCGCTCTGGACCGACGATCGCTGAACCCGCCGTGGATGAGCAGGCGATCAAGGTTGTTGCGATCGAGGGCGCTGCAGGCCCACTAGCTGCCTACCCCTATGCCAGCGCAGTCGCATACGTTGTTATCCATACAAGTACCGTCGAGGTGGGCGCGGATCTGGTCGACGCCATCGGCGTTGGCCTTCGCATCGTTGAGATCGGACTCATCGCTCTGATCGGGCTCATCGTGAGTCCGCCATTGCTGATCCTCGCCGTAGTGGTGGCGGCAAACGTCGCCATCTTTGCGCGCGTTGCCGCCGTCGTGGGGTGATCGCGGTGCGGCGGAACTTGTTCGCCGCGTCCGCGCCCACGAACGTGAGCACGGGTCGACCCTGTTCCTCCGTCGCGTCGTCCCGTGATCGGGCGCGTCGCACGACAAGCCCGAGCAACTCGGGGAAGGAACGCTGGCTGTGGTTATGGATCCGGGCCGGCCAGCCGTCACGTCGGCTATGGCAAAACAGCGCGGCAATGGCAACGCCAGGGCACGCGGCGCGTCGACGGTTTCTACACCCAGACGAATACTCTGGAGGCTCTGACAGATGATCTTTGTCACGGGCGCGACTGGAAACGTCGGCAGCGAGGTGGTGCGGGCGCTGCTCGAAGGCGGCGAGCAGGTCCGAGCGCTCGTTCCCGGCGCGGACAAGGAGGCCCTGCTGTCGGCGGGCGTTGAGGGCTTCGTCGGTGATCTGAACGAGCCCGACTCGCTGGTCGAGGCGTTCGAGGGTGCGCGCGGCGTGTACCTGCTTGCCGGTTACAACGTCACGCCGCGGTTCCTCGCTCGTGGCCTTGTCGCACGATGAGGCTCGCGAGGAGCTGAGCAAGTCGTGGCCGCCCAATTTCGTAGACGCGTTCATGAGCATATTTGCCGACGGAAACCACGACCTCTCCCGGGTCCTCCCCACCGTGCAAGACGTCATCGGCCGCGCGCCTCGCACATTCGCGCAGTGGGTCGCAGCCCACGCTGACGCGTTTGCGTAACTGCCCCGGAGGGGGCACGACTCGCGAGCGCCGGTGCTGGTTCGACTCGGCTGCGAGATCACCAACCATCGACTACAACGAAGTCGACACCGGCAACCACTTCGCCTGGCAAGAGCCGGACCTCTTCACGAGCGAGGTTTGCGCCGCGTTCAGGTCGCTGCGCTAAAGGGAGGTCGTCGTGAGTAGCACCGTCGAGAGCGCCCCTGAGATACGCCCCTTCCATGTCGACATCCCGGAAGAGAAGCTCATCGATCTTCGCCGGCGCATTGCAGCCACGCAGTGGCCCGAGAAGGAGACCGTCGCGGATCAATCGCAGGGCGTGC
>CAZXGB010000008.1:0-39941 GCA_964640005.1 uncultured Actinomycetes bacterium
GCCTCCTCCCCACTTGCTGGGGAGGTGCCTCGGCGCAGCCGAGGCGGAGGGGTCGAGCAGGATGAGCCTGTCCGCGCTGGGCGCCACCTTCGTAACCCTCTTCGTGATCATGGATCCAATCGGGAACGTCCCGGTCTTCGTGGTCCTGTCGGGTTCACGACCGCCGGCTGAGCGCCGGCGCATGGCCGTCCAGGCGGCGGCCGGGGCCGGCGGACTGATCGTCGTCTTTGCTCTCTTCGGCCGCCTCGTCCTCGCTTACCTGCACGTCAGCGTCGAGAGTGTGGCGATCGCCGGCGGCCTGCTCCTCCTGTTGGTCGCCCTCCAGATGTTCCAGGGCCACGACTTCGCGCTTCAGGAGACGCAGAACCCGGCCCTCGTCCCGCTTGCGACCCCCTTGCTGGCGGGCCCGGGCGCGATCGCCGCCGTCATGGTCCTGGCCGACCAGTACTCGGGGCTGAGCGGGCGAGCGGGCGTCATCGCCGGGATCCTCGCCGTCGTGCTCGTCATCGGCGCCGCGCTTCTGCTCGCCAACCAGCTGGCGCGCCTGCTGCGCCCGAGCGGCGCTCACTTCCTGAGCCGGATACTCGCCCTCCTCCTGAGCGCGATCGCGATCCAGCTCATCATCAACGCGGTCCGCACCCTGGTCGCCGCCTAGCCTCGAGCGGCTAACCTGCCAGCTGTGCTCTTCCTCAGCGGATGGCGCCGGCGCACGCTGGCGGCCGCGCTCCTGGGCGTCTTGCTCGCCGCCGCCACCTGGTTCCAGCTCACCCGCCCGCTGCCGGTGCTCGCCGCCCAGGAGGTCATCTCCGCGACCCAGCTGGTGCCCGGCGCAACGCCCAACGTGCCCTGGCCCGTCGACGGGATCGGAGCGGTCGGTGCCACGGAGATCGGCTTGATCCAGGCCAGCCCAGCTGAGCGTCAGCTTCCGATGTTCAGCGTCGCCAAGGTGATGACGGCCCTCCAGGTGCTGGCCGACCACCCGCTCAAGACCGGCGAGCAAGGACCGCAGGTGACCATCGGCGAGAGCGACGTGCAGGACTTCCAGCAGCGCAAGGCGGCCCAGGAGTCGGTGGTCGACGTGCAGGCGGGCGAGCGGCTCACCGAGTACCAGCTCCTCCAGGCCCTGCTCATCCCATCCGGCAACAACGTCGCCGACATCCTTGCCACCTGGGATGCGGGGTCCATCCCCGCGTTCGTGGAAAAGCTCAACGCGCGTGCCAAGGCGATGGGGCTGAAGCAGACGTCCTACGCCGATCCCTCGGGCGTGGACGAGAACACCAAGTCGACTCCCTCCGACCTCACGCGGCAGGCCGCCGTCGCGATCGCCGACCCGGTGATCGCGGACATAGTCGCCCAACCCCAGGTCGTGCTCCCGGTGGCGGGGACCCGCTACAACGTCGACTACTCGCTCGGGGTCGGTGGGGTGACCGGAATCAAGACCGGGTCGGCCCCCGGGAACTGCGTCTTCATGTTCGCCTCCCCGCACCGGATCGCGGGGAAGCAGATGACCGTGGTCGGTGCGGTGATGGGCCTGCCGACGCTCGAGGAGGCCTTCGCCGCTTCCCGCAAGCTGATCGACTTCACCAAGCAGACCCTCGTCTACGACCAGGCGCTGCGCACAGGCGAGACCGTGGCTGAGTACAACGTGCCCTGGCAGCGACCAGTACCCGTCCGGTCCCTCCAGGGCGCCTATCTAATCGAGTGGCCCGGGATGAAAGTGCAGCGGCGCCTCCGGACCACTCCAGCCAGGGTGCCCGCGCCGGCGAGCGCCAGTGCTGGCTCGCTCGAGGTCGTCCTCGGCGACCAGCACGTCACCGTCCCGCTGCAGACAGAGGCGTCCGTTAGCACGCCGCCCGCGTGGTGGCGCCTGCTGCGGCTCAGCTGACCGGCGTCGGCGAAGGGGTGGCAGGCACCCCGGCCGGCCGCTCCGCCCGCTGGTCGAGCGTCGCTTGCAGGCACAGGTAGGCACAGGCGACGAAGACGAGACCGGTCACGCCGGCGTGGGTCAGCTCGCTGAGCAGGCTGAATTTCGAGAGCACGAGATAGGCGCCGGCCGCGCCCTGGAGAAGCAGGGCGGCGATCGCGAGCACGGCGCCGCGGGCCAGGTCGCCTCGCTCGGGCACGCGCCTCCGGAAGAGGACGAGCAGACCGATGCCGAATCCGACTGCCAGAACGGCGAGAACCCGATGGAAGACGTCCACAGCCAGCGCCTCCGGCCCTCCCACGTATGCCGCCACCGGGCAACCGGGCCAGGTCGGACAGGCTGCCGCGGCCGCCGCGTGCCGGATGTAGGCGCCTGAGTAGACGAGCACGTAGACATAGGCGGTGAAGCCCCACGTCCCCCAGCCCACCGAGGCGGGCACGGGCGCCGGCAGCGCCTGGTCGATGCGCCGGACGTAGACGGCGACCAGGACCGCCGAGGCGAGCGCGACCAGCGAGAAGCCGAAGTGCAGCGCGAGCACGAGCGGCGACTGCGGGTACTTGACCGCCCAGGCCCCCATTCCCGCCTGCAGCAGCAGCGAGAGCACGAGAAGCGGCGCCAGGATGCGCACCGGGCGCCGGTCCCACCAGAGGCCGGCCACGAAAACGCAGAGCGCCAGGATCAGGATGCCCTCAACCCCGGTCACGAACCGGTGCGAGAACTCGATCCAGGTGGCAAGCGCGAAGTTGGGGATCAGCTGGCCCTGGCAGAGCGGCCAGTCCCGTCCGCAGCCCTCTGCGGAGCCGGTCGAGGTCACCGTCTCCCCCATCAGGAGGACCAGGAACATGCCGGCGGCGGTGACGGCGGCGAGCGACGTGGCCAGCGGCTTCGCCCACGCCTGCCGGCGCAGGTAGCCGGACAATCCGCGACCCATCAAGACCGCAGGGTATCGCTGTTGGCTAGCATGGCGGCCTGTAGTTCTGGTACCTGCGGGTACCCAAGGCTGTTAGGGGGTTTATTCGATATGGAAGTTCAGGAAAACACCGAAGTCACGCCCGAGGCTGCCGAGCAGACTCAAACACCAGGAGAGCGCCGCCGCCGGGGCGGCGAGCACAACGGGGTGGCGACGAACAGCGTCGTCCTCGGCCCTCGCGACCAGCTGCAGGGCAAGCTCGTGATCGATGGCGACCTTCGCATCCAGGGGAACGTGGAAGGTGAGCTGCAAGCCAGCGGCGATATCGAGATCGAGCAGCGCGCCACCGTGCGCGCCAGCATCGAGGCGCGCAACGTGAGCATCCGGGGCGAGGTCCACGGCGACACCACGGCGCGGGAGCGGCTCTCGCTCGCCGGCTCCGGCTCGCTCAACGGCAACGTTCGGGTCCAGCGGCTCTCGATCGAGGATGGGGCGACGCTGAACGGCAACGTGACCATGGAGAAGGGCTGAGAAAAGACTTAGAAAAGGCGTAACCCTATCGGCGGCCCAGCCGTTCTAGTGGTCGGTGAACGTCTTCTACAAGTTCGTGCTCAAGGGCCTCCGGCAAGCGCAGCGCGCGGCAGGTAACCGCCCGGTTCGCCTCCGCATCCGCCGGGTTGCGCTGACGGTCGAGCGCCAGATCCAGTTCGCAGACTAGGAGTTAAGGCCCGCTCCCCACTTGATGGGGAGCTGTCGCCGCAGGCGACTGAGGGGCGCGTGGCTTCGCCGCAGACCGAGAGGCCTTAGAGCCCTTAGCTCTCCAGGTACGCCCGCGCCTGCAGATTGAACAGCTCCGCGTATAGCCCGTCGAGCTCCATCAGCTCGGCGTGCGTCCCGCTCTCCACGATCCGCCCCTCTTTCATCACGTAGATCCGGTCGGCGCTGCGAACGCTCGAGAAGCGGTGTGAGATGAGGAGCACCGAGCGCCCCGCGAAGAGCGACCGCATGCGCTCGAAGAGCTCAGCCTCAGCGCGTGCGTCCAGCGATGCGGTGGGCTCGTCGAGGATGATCAGCGGTGCGTCGCGGAAGAAGGCGCGGGCGAGCGCGATGCGCTGCCACTGCCCGACCGAAAGGTCCCGTCCGTTCTCGAAGATCGGGCCCAGCAGCGCCTCGTACTGCTCGGGCCAGTGCTCGATGAAGCTGTCGGCACCGGCGTGGCGGGCGGCGGCGCGGACAGCGCCGGCATCGGCCACGCGCTCGATCCGTCCGATTCCGATGTTCTCGCGCGCGGTCAGCATGTAGCGAACGAAGTCCTGGAAGATCACGGCCACCTGGTCGCGCACGCTGTCCGGGTCCACACCGGACATGTCCAGCCCGTCCCACTCGATGGTTCCGGAGTCGGGCGTGTAGAGACCGCTGATCAGCTTGGCCAGCGTCGTCTTGCCGGAACCGTTCTCGCCGACCAGCGCGACTATCTCACCGCGCCGGATCTTCATCGAGGCGCCGCGGAGGGCGTGGGGCCGGCCAGCGCCGTCAGGCGAGCCTCCGCCGAACGCGGATATCGCGGCCATCAGCGCCGGCCCGATATGCCGCCGCGGCATCGGCATCCGGCGACCAGGTCCGCCCGCCGGATAGGTGAAATCGACGTTCTTGACCGCCAGGGTCTCGAAGCCGTGGGGGGCGCGCGCTGCCGGGCGGGCGGCCCTGATGCCGGGCAGGACCTGCAGGAAGCGGTCGAGGTCGTCGATGAAGAGCGAAGACTCGTAGAGCTGGCCGGCGCTGTACACGATGCCCTGGAGCTGGCCACCGAGCTGAATCGTGGCCGTCGCCGCCGCGCCCGCGGCAGCCAGGCCGAGGTGACCCGAGATGATGAGCCAGGCCAGGACCGCGAATGTGACGCCGGTCACGAGCGAGGTGCCGAGGGACCCGGCTGTGGACAGCATCGCGCGCCGCCTCAGGTGCTGCCGCAGCCGCGCCAGCCGCTCGTCGCTGAGCTTCTCGTAGCCGTCTCGAAAGTAGGAAGCGACCCCGAAGGCACGCATCTCAGCAGCCATCTGGCGGTTGGTGAGAAGGCTGAGCAGGTACGAACGCTTGCGGTCGTTCTCGGTCATCTCGAACGTGAACTCGAAGACCGCGCGCGAGATGTTCATGCTCGCGAACCAGAGGGGCACGATGGCGACCAGTGAGAGCAGGAGCAGCACAGGCGAGATCAGCAGGAGCCCGATCCCGAGGCCGGCCAGTCCAAGGCCGCTCCGCCCCATGTTGAGCACGCCCTGCGTGACCTGCCAGGGGCGCATCGTCGCCGTCTGCTGCGCCCGAAGGAGGCGATCGTGGAACTCCGGACTATCGAAGTCCTTGAGCGAGATGGCGGTCGCCATCTCGGTGATCGGCCGCGACGCATGCCGCTGGACCAGCTCGGTCAGCACGGACTGCTGCTGCTGCTGGAAGGTCGAGGTCAGGCTCTCCACCGCGCCGATGCCGACCAGGAGTCCGAGCTGGACGACGGCGTTCGGCACGTCCACGTGGCCGGAGGCTCCCGAGATCAGCACCTGGAGCACGTTGCGGACGATCAGCAGCTGGGCGGCCAGGCCGGCGCCCTGAATGACCTGGAGCCCGATGATGATCGCGAGCTCGCGAGGAGCCGCCCGCCAGACGACTCGAAAACATTCGGTCAGCAGCCAGGGCAGCCGGCGCCAGTTGCGCAGTTCGTCAGGGATGTCTGGGGTACGCGGGCCCATCATGAACACGGCACCGGCGATCATTGCACCGATGGGCCGACGACCCCGCAACCTGACCGTTGATCTCCATGGGCATGACGTACTCACCGCGGTCGATTTCGCCGTCCGCCGGGTGGCTGAGGCGTACGGGAACGGATACGACACGGTCGAACTCATCCATGGCGCGGCCGACGTCGCGGAACCGGTCGAGGTGGGCCGGGGACGGATCAAGTGGGAGCTGCGGCGGGCCGCGCGCGGTGGCGTGTTCAATCGCTGGATCGAACCCGACCGGACCTGGGAGAAGGCCTCCTCGCTGGTCCTTCACGTCCGGCCGAACCCCCGCGCCCGCCCAGAAAGCTGGTCGAACGAGCCGCCCCGCCGGCACCGGCGCTAAGCGCCCGAACCAGGTGGATACGCCCGCGGATGTGCGCTTCAGGCAGGCCTCGAGGGCGGGACACGCCCGCCGATGCACCCTACAGGGTCGGTTCCGCTAGCTCAGGACGCCGGTGCGGCGCAGGTTGGCAGCTCGCGCCATGTCCTTGGCGTCGCGATCCCGCGCCTTCTGCTTGAGAGCGTTCACCGCGGCCGCCGGCCAGACGACGACGCCATCGTCGTCGCAGACGACGAAGTCGCCGGGATGGACCGTCACGCCGCCGATCTCGACCGGCTGCCCGACGCTGCCTGGCCCGTTCTTGGCCGGCGCCCGCGGCGTCGTGCCTCGGCACCACACCTTTATGTGCTCGGCAACCTCGTTGGAGTCGCGAACCAGTCCATCAGTGACCACCGCCCGGAAGCCGTTCATGCTGAGCGCCTCCGCGACCAGTCCACCCATAATCGCCGCCGGCGAGTCGGCCGCCCCGCCAACGACCAGCACGGCGCCAGTCGCAGGTCCCGCGGCGATGGCGTCCCGGACTCCTTTGTTGTCACCTTTGGCGACCAGGCATGTCGTCGCGGTGCCGATCACCCGCACTCCAGGACGCAGTGGGCGAATCCACTCGGGCAGCACCCCCTCGCCGTTGGAGGCGTCGCTCGCCAGGGTCGTCGAGAGCCAGGTTTCGTCCATGCGACTCGGTACCCTAACAGGGGCTTGGCGTCCATGCAGCGGGGCGAACCATCGGGCGCGATGAGCTGGTGGCAGGACGCGCTCATCTACCAGGTCTACCTGCGCTCATTTCAGGACAGCAACGACGATGGCGTCGGCGACCTGGCCGGCCTTATCTCCCGACTCGACTACCTGCAGTGGCTAGGCGCCGGCGCGATCTGGCTGTCGCCGATCACTGTTTCCCCGGACGCCGACTACGGCTACGACGTGTCCGACTACCGCAACGTGCAGCCGGTCTTCGGGACGCTCGCCGACGCCGACGGGCTGATTGCGGAGGCCGGACGGCGCGGCATCCGCGTCCTGCTCGACATCGTCCCCAATCACACATCTGATCGTCACCCCTGGTTCCACGATCCCTCGAAACGCGATTGGTACGTGTGGACCGAGAAGCCGAACAACTGGGTGAGTCATTTCGGAGGCCCGGCCTGGACGTTCGATCGCGAACGCGGCCTCTATTACCTGCACAACTTCCTACCTGAGCAGCCGGACCTCAACTGGTGGAATCCCGAGGTTCGACAGGAATTCGAATCGATCCTCCGCTTTTGGTTCGATCGCGGGGTTGCCGGCTTTCGCGTGGACGACAGCCATGGGCTCATCAAAGACCGGCAGCTGCGCGACAACCCGCCCGCCGGGCCCGCCGACCATCCCCTGGTGCGCCGAGTGGGCCAGCGGTACGTCTACAACGAGAACCGTCCCGAGGTCCACGAGATCCTGCGCGGCTGGCGCCTCGTCGCGCAGGAGTACGAACCCGAGCGCCTGCTCATGGGGGAAACCTTTGTGCTCGACGTCAACGAGATGGCGGCCTTCTACGGGCGCGGCGACGAGCTCCAGCTCTCGCTCAACTTCCCTTTCCTCTTCACCCCGTTCGTGCCCGAGGCGATGAGCGCGATGGTGGCGGAGAGCGAGGCGGCACTGGCCGCTTCGGACGGCTGGCCGGCCTGGTGTGGATCGAATCATGACGCGCCGCGTTTTCCAACGCGGTGGGCGGCGGGCGATCCCGATCTCGCGCGCTGCGCGCTGCTCATGCTGCTGACGCTGCGCGGAACCCCTGTCCTTTATCAGGGAGACGAGATCGGGATGACCGATGTTCCGATCCCGCCCGACCGGTACCGTGACCGCGCCGGTCCGGGCCGGCGTGATCCGGCGCGGACGCCGATGCAATGGGAGCCAGGGCCAGGCGCCGGCTTCACCGCGCCTGGTGTCGAGCCCTGGTTGCCGGTCGGTAACCCCGAAGCGCATAACGTCGCCGAGCAGCGCGAGGACCCGGAGTCCATGCTCTGGCTCTGCCGCGACCTGGGCGCCGCCCGCCGCCGTCTGCGCGGTCGATATGAGGAGCTGGTGGCCCCGGCCGGCGCCTGGGCCTACGCCCGTGGCGAGTCGGGCTTCGTCGCGCTCAACCTGGGCGAGGAGCCTGTCGTGGTGGAGGGCGTCGACGGCACCGTCGAGGTCGGGACCCAGCGCCAACGCCAGGGCGAACGCGTCTCCGGCCGCGTCACGCTTGCGCCGCGGGAAGGCGTACTCCTACTCGCTTAAGGCGCACCGTGGGCTGCGACTTGGCTCGGAGTCGCGGCGCCGCGGAGACGGAGGCCGCTCGACATCGGGCACTTGAAGCCGGGCGTAGAGCCGTGCCATCCGCTCCACCTCTGCCGCTCGCTCGAACATCAGCGCTTCCAGTTCGTCTCTTCGGATCACCCTAGGAGTATAGCGATATGGCGATGCGCCAATGCAGCCATCCGGCTATGGCGTTGATATAGTTATCTGGCTATGCCGATCTCGGACGTTCAGTCGCCGCTTCCCCGTGTCCTCCCCCGCGTCGCCCCCTCAGTCGCCGCCGAGCTCTTCTGGGTGGCGCAGAGGCTGACGATCGGTGAGCACTGGCGCGCGGCCAGCTTTGCCTCCGTTCCGCAGGACCTTGTTGGTGACGTCCGCGGATTCTGGGGAGGCGACCCCAGCTGCTCGGGTGAGATCCTCGTGATCGCCGACACCGCCGGGTGCGTGACGGGCACCGACCCCGAGCCGGTGTTCGCCGCCATTGAGTCGCCTCCCGCTCTCCCGGCCGACCTTCCGCTCGCCTCGGAGACACCGGCCGACCGTGCTCTGACCCTTGAGCGACTGGCGCGCTTGACGGAGAACGCCACGCTCCGCGAGCGGTACGCAGGCCTTCTGCGGCGCATGTGGGTGTTCTTCGAGCAGGAATGGCGGGAGCAGGGCATCGAGGCCTGCGAGCTGGCGGCGGAACGAACGCGGGAGCGCCTGGAGGCCGGAACACGGCTGGACGACGTCCTACCCGCGTTCCACACAACGGGTCCCTGGTCCCTGCAGGCGGCCACGGCAGCCGCCGGCAGCCGTCTTGTTCTCGCCCCGACCTACATGGGCGGCAGCTTCCTGGCCTGGGACCTGCCCCATACCTACCTGATGGGATTCCAGGCGCAGCCGAACGACGACGTGGCCCTGATCCGGCGCCAGGCGCAGCAGCTGGCCGGCCGGCTCAAGGTGCTGGGCGACCCGACGCGGACCGCGATCTTGATGTGGCTGGCGAAGCGGCCGGCGAGCGTCACCGAGATCGCGCGCGAATTCGCGCTCGCGCAGCCGACCGTGAGCGCGCATCTCAAGCTGCTGCGCGACGCGGGCCTCGTCGGGTCGTCACGGGAGGAGGGGCGCAGCGTTCAGACGGTGAACCGGGAGGCGGTTACCGAATTGGTCGACCTGGCCCGCACGAGTCTCATCGAAAACTGCTAGTCAGTCAGACTCGCCGGCCGGCCTCCGCCCAGTACTTCTCGCGCAGCTGCCGCTTGTGCAGCTTGCCGTCGACGCCGCGCGGAAGCTCGTCGATGAACTCGATCGAGCGCGGCTTCTTGTACCCGGCGATGCGCCCGCCGCACCATGCGATGAGCTCGTCCTCGCTCAAACTAGCGTCCGGGTGGAGCTCGACGATCGCTTTCACCGACTCGCCCCAGTGGTCGTCGGGCACGCCGATCACCGCGACATCGCGAACCGCCGGGTGAGCGTGGATGGCCGCCTCGATCTCGGCCGGATAGATGTTGACGCCGCCCGAGATGATCATGTCGACGAGCCGATCGCAGATGTAGTAGTAACCGTCGGCATCGCGGTAGGCGACGTCGCCCACGCTGAAGAAGCCGTCACGCATGGCGCTCTCGGTGGCGTCCGGCCGGTTGTAGTACTCGGCCAGGGCGCTGTTTCGGACCCAAAGACGGCCGGGCGTTCCCTCGGGCACCTCATTGCCCGCCTCGTCGAGGAGCCTGACCTCTGAGGCTTCGGTGGTGCGGCCGCAGGAGCCCGGCTTGCTCAGCTGCTCCTCCGGCCGGAGCACGATGTTGACGCCGGTCTCGGTCGCGCCGTAGAACTCCCAGAGCACCTCCCCGAACAGCTCGATCGCGCGTCCCTTGAGCGAGAACGGGCAGGGCGCGGCACCGAGGATGATCGCGCGCATCGAAGAGACGTCGTAGCGGGCCCTGACCTCTTCGGGCAGGTCGACGATCCGCTGCAGCAGTGTCGGCGCCATGAAGGTGGTCGTGCAGCGGTCGCGCTCGATCAGCTGAAGCGCGCGCTCGGGGTCGAACTTCGACATCAGGTCGATCGTTCCGCCCAGGAGGACCGTCAGCGTCGAGAAGTAGCCGACCGCGCTGTGGTAGCCGGGGCCCGCGACCAGGTGGACGTCCTCGGGCGTGAGGCCGAAGATCGTGATCGTCTGCAGGGCGATCTCGAGCGGTAGACCCTTCGGCCGGTAGGCGCCTTTGGGCCGGCCCGTCGTTCCCGATGTGTAGATCATGGAGGCGCCGACGCCGCCTGCCCCGAGCTCGACTTCGGTCGCCGGCTGGTCCTCGATCAGACGCTGGTAGTCGATCCAGCCCGGCCGGGCGCCCGCAAAGGCGATCCACGTCCGCTCGCCCTCGACCTCCGCGCGCGCCCTCTCGAGCTCGTCGATGAATTCCGGGCCGGACGCGATGAAGCGGGCGCCGCTGTCGTTGAGGATGTAGGCGACCTCGGGGCCTCGCAGACGGAAGTTGACCGGAACGACCATGGCGCCCGCCTTGCGCAGCGCCGCCGACATCTCGGAGCCCTCGACCGAGTTGTAGGACATGACCGCGACCCTGTCGCCGGACCGCAGCCCGAGCCCGATCAGGGCGTGCGCCGCGCGATTGGAGCGCTGGTCGAGATCGGCGAAGGTGACCCGGCAGTCATCCTGGATGACGGCCACCTTGTCCGGCTGGTTGGCGGCGTGGATCGAGAGTATGTCGGGCTCAGCCACGCGGGCCATCGTACGAATGCAGCGCCATCTTGGCCAACCTGTCGAGAGCGGTTACCCCGTGGAGGATGACATCGTTGGATCACATGATGCGATTCCTGCTGCTCGCCTTCGCCATCCTTCTTGCCTGGACAGCTGCCGCCTGCGGCTCTGCCGGGACCGGCCCGGCGGCCTCACCAAGCGCCACCGCTCCGTCGCAGCTGACGGTCGCCGACTCCGGGCGTACGGTCACGATCGGCGTGGGCGCCTCGCTAGAGGTCGCGCTTCAGGCGCAGCCGGGGTTCTCGCAGTGGTCGCATCCGTCCTCCACGAACGCATCCGTCCTGGCGCCGCAAGTCGACCCTCGAGCGGCGGCGGTCCAGGGAATGACGCTCGCCTCGTTCCGGGCCGCCGGCAGGGGCGTCGCGGACATCCAGTCGGCGTCGGGCGCGGCCTGCAGCCCCGGCACCGCTTGCCCAGCGCTGGCGCGCGCCTGGCAGGTCCACGTAATCGTGGTCTAGAAGCGCGGGGGGAACCCAGGTTCCCCCCGCGTGCCCGCCCTCCTATTTTTCGGCGTTACAACGCTGGTCATCACCTGGAAGACAGGACTCACACGGGCCGGCAAAGCCGGCCCTTACGGCCGCGTCTAAAAGTGTTTAGCTGGCTTGTTCGGCCGGCAGGTCGGCCAGGGCGCTGCCGGCGCGCCGAGCGCGTCTTGGCCTGGCCGGCACCGGCTCGGGCTCGGGCTCGCTGTCAGCCGCGGGTGCAGGCTGGCTCGCCGAGCGTCGCGTCCGCCGCGGCTTGGCCGGCGCCGCCTCCGGCTCACCCTCGGCCGCTGGTGAGGGCTGGCTCGAGCGGCGCGTCCGCGTGGGCTTCTCCGGGGCCGCCTCCGGCTCACCCTCGGCCGCCGGCGAGGGCTGGCTCGAGCGTCGCGTCCGCCGCGGCTTCTCCGGGGCCGCCTCCGGCTCACCCTCGGCCGCCGGCGAGGGCTGGCTCGAGCGTCGCGTCCGCCGCGGCTTCTCCGGGGCCGCCTCCGGCTCACGCTCAGCCGCCGGCGCCGGCTGACTCGAGCGTCGGGTCCGCCTCGGCTTCGCCTGTGCGGCCTCGGGCACGGCGTCTACGGGCGGCGCCGGTGATGGTTCGGGCGCCGCGGCAGTTTGCCCCCTACGCCCGCGCCGGCGGCGCGACTTCCCGGCCGGCCGCTCCTCGGCGGCCGGCTTCGACTCTGAGCTCGCGACCTCAGAGGCGCCTGCTGAAGCCGAAGCCGGTTCGTCCGTGTTTCCCTGGCCCTGCTCCACCTGCTGCTCCGGGGCCCCCTGCGCCTGCCCGCCCCCCTTAAACCGCCGGCGACCGTGCCGTCGCGAGCCGCGCCGGGGCCGGGACAGCCGCTGCACCTGCGAGCGGATGCCGACGCGCTGGCACGCGGTGACGACGGCGCCCACGCCCGCGACCAACCCTTCTTCCTTGGCGTGCTCGAAGAGCGGGCCGAAGAGCTCGGGTGCCCCACCGATGACCGTTTTCGAGTCGCCGACGATCACCAGCAGCTTCTTGGCTCGGGAGATGGAGACGTTGACGCGGTTGGGATCGTTCAGGAAGCCGATGGCGGCGCGCTCGTTGGAGCGCACCAGGGAGAGAATGACGGCATCCGACTCGCGGCCCTCGAAGGCGTCGACCGACTCGATGTCGTCTGGCGGCACGATGCCCTTGAGCGCCTGCACCAGGCGGTTGACCTGCGACGAGTACATGGCGATGACGGCCAGCTTGGCCTTGCGGACGCGCTTGCGGATGATCGAGGTGATGTCCTTGCAGAGCGCCACCTCGAACTCGTTGGCGACCGACTTCTGAGCGTCCCGGTATTCGTCCTGCGCGCCGGTGTCGACCCACACGACCTCGCGGTCGAAAGGCCAGGGCAGCGGCATTCGTTGATGCGGCGACTCGTGGATGAGCTTGCCCTCGTAGAAGAGGTCGGACACGATGCGCCCGATGGGCTCCCGCATGCGGTATTGACGCGGCAGCATGATGCGCGACTGCGAGGGAACCTTGTCCCACATGTAGCCGTAGAAGCTGTCGTCCCGGACGAGGATGTCGAGATCGCTCTTGATCTCGTATGTCATCGCCGCCTCTTCCATGACCGGCGGCAGCTGGTTGAGGTCGCCGATCATCACCCAGCGCTTGGCCAGCGGCATCAGCGCCAGCGCCTCGTTGGCGCGGACCTTGTTGGCCTCGTCGAGGATCAGCCAGTCAAAGACGCGGAAGCGCAGCCGGGAGTCGATGGCGAGGCGGTTGACCGTTCCGGCGACCAGATTGAAGGGCTCGAGGTCGTCACCTTCGACCAGCGTGTGGCGCAGCCGGCGCGGAACCTTGCCGGGTTCGGCGACCCGCGCCTGGCGAACGTGGCTAAAGCCCAGCAGCCGTTCCTGTCCGACATCGACCGCGTCATTGGAGTGTGAGCTGAGGAGGATCGAATGGTCCGAGTGGCGGCCCAGGATCCGCCGGATCGACTCCACGATTGCAGTCGTCTTGCCGGTGCCCGGTGGGCCCTGAATCAGGTAGAGCTGGCCGGGGCGCATGCCCATGACGCGCGCCACCGCTTCCGCCTGCTCCTCGTTGGGATCCGGGAGGTGGTGGGCGCGGCGGCCCTCCAGGCTGAGTCTGGGCGGGCTCCCCAGCCACCCCGGATCGGCGAGCTCGGCGGCCAGGGCGCCGCTGCGCGGGGAGCCGATCTGGAGCTGCCGGATCACGGACTTCTGAGCGTCGAACATCTCGACCGAGGCGGTGGGCAGCACCACGCCCTCGTCCGGAAGAGGGTCATAGCGGCGGAAGCTGACGAGCAGGCTCGGTCCCTGGATCCGCTCCAGGGACATGCCGCGGTATTCCGGGAAGCCCGGTGAGCGGACGGTCAGGGAGTCGATGCCACGGTAGATGCGGGTGTCGGTGTTGTCGACCAGCTGGAGGACTGCTCGGACATACTCACCGCCCCGCATGTCCTCGCCGCAGTGAGGGCAGTGGACGACGCCGGCGGAAGTGGGTGAGATCTCCTCGCAGCGGGGGCATTCGATCCACTGCTCGGTCGCCTCGTAGCGCCGCGTCGCCGCCTCCGCCAGCGATTCGCGGTAGTCGCGGAGGTGGTCGATGAAGCGGAGGGTGGAGTCGAGGAGGGGGTGACCCTTGGCCAGCTCGCGGAGCTGGATGGCGGTGAAGCCCTCGAGCTCGCCGTCCCACTCCTCGACCAGCTGCAGCTCCTGGTAGCGCAGCCGCAGGCGAGACTTCTCAGCCTCGAAGGGCGAGTCGAGCTGGTGGAAATCGGTGATCTCGAGGGCGAGGCCGAGCGGCGTGCGCCCGAGGCGGCCGGTGACCAGGGTGCTGTCGACCTGGCCGACGAACTCGAGCGGCCGGTCCGGCTTCTTGATCGTGTAGGTGCCGTCGATCTCCTTGCGCTCTTCGAGCGCCGAGCGCAGCCACTCGGCGCCGCTCATGCCCATCTGGTCGAGCTGCGCGACCTTCATCGCCGCCGGAGTGTCCGGACGGATGCGAATGCCCAGCCGGCCGGCCGAGATTTCCTCGCCGGGGATCTCCGGGTTCCAGAGCGGAAGGACGTCGCCGGGATTGGGCGCGCTCATCTCACCGCCGGGGCCACGAGGATGGAAATGGAGGGAGTGAGGATCAAATCTGGGTATCCAGGGGGTTCCGCATTGGAACCCAGGGGCCTCTCAGCCGCGGCCAATGTAGCTGATGAGAGAGGCCGTCCGCAATAGGAATCTTACCCCGGAACGCAGGCAGCTTGTCGGGTGTCCCCTAGGGTCGGGACACGAGGCGGGAAAAGAGCGGTGCAAAAACGGTGGAAGAAAGTTGCGCTGACAAGGATTTTGTTTGTTACAGCAACTTTTCTTCTGGAGGTATTCCGTTGCCAGACAAGTTCCGATTTGACGCCGGCCACTCGAACATAGGGTTCTCGGTCAGGCACATGATGGTCACCAACGTCCGGGGCCGCTTCACCGAGTACGACGGCGAGATCGAGGTCGAAGGTGACGATCCGACCACCGCTCGCGCAAGCGTCGTCATCAAGACGGCCACGGTCGACACCAACAACGAGCAGCGTGACGCGCATCTGCGCTCGGCCGACTTCTTCGAGTCGGATCGCTATCCGGAGATGACCTTCGTCAGCCGGAAGGTCGAGAAGGAGGGTGACGCTTACCGGGTCCTGGGCGACCTGACGATCCGCGGCATCACCAACCCCGTCGAGTTGACGGTCGCCGTCGAGGAGAAGTTCGTCGACCCATGGGGCAACGAGCGGATCGGGCTTACGGCGACCGGCACCATCAACCGCACGGAGTGGGGACTTAACTGGAACCAGGCCCTCGAGGCCGGCCGAATGGTCGTCGCCGAGAAGGTCACCCTTGTCATCGAGGCCGCCCTCGTCCGCCCGGCCGACCTGGCTCGATCGGCGTAAGCCGCCTCCGCTGTTGATCCGCCCCTTGCCGGCTCAGTCCGGCAGGGGGCGGCCCCGGCTTTCCGGCAGCGCAAGCAGCAGCCCGACGGCCGCCAGCGCCGGCACCCCGCAGGCCGCCACCGCCGGGCCCAGTCCGAGCGCGGGCGTCAGGCGTGCCACCAGTTGGAGACCGGTTATCGAGCCGAGGGCAGCGCTTACGGAGGCGACCGCCTCCGAGGTGGCGCGCGCGCGAGTGGGGAAGAGCTCCGCGAACCACGCCCCGGTGACGGGCGCCGTCGCACTCGCGAGGGCGCTCCAGATGATGTTGCCGGCCCAGTAACCCGCCCGTGAACCGGCAACGAACGTGGTCGCGGCGGCAATCGTGGTCGCCGCCGCGAGTGCGAGGCCGGTCCACCGGCGCCCGAAGCGGTCACCCGCCCAGCCGCCGAGCGGGAAGCAGGCGGCGCCGATGATTCCGGAAGCCACGATCACGGCGGAGAGTTCGGGTGAGCGCAGTCCCAGCCGGCTGCCCCAGAGCACCACAAACAGCGCCGCCGGCTCGAAAAGCAGCGCGTAGCCGACTCCAAACGCCGCCAGGACGGCGAGCCGGCTTCGAAAAGGCGGTTCCAGGAGCGCGCGCAAGACCGACGCCGAGGCATGGCGCTGCTCGTGCCAGGCGCGGCTCTCCGGCATCAGGCGCCAGATGGCCAGCGCGAGCGGCAGGCCGAAGACGGCGCCCGCGTAGATCCAGCGCCAGTGGGGCGCCACCGCGGGATAGGTGATCGTCGTCACCGCGCCACCGGCTCCCGCAGCCAGGGTGAGCACGCTAACGGCAAGAGCGCGCCGCTCCCCGGGCATCTCCTCGACCACGACCGCGGTGGCCACCCCCGCCGCCAGCGCCTCGAAGCAAACACCGGCCAGGCGAGCCAGTGCCAGCGTCCAAATCGAGGTCGAGAGTGCGCTGCCGAGCGCGGCCAGCGAAAACCCGGCCACGGCAACCGCCAGCACGCGGCGGCGTCCCGCTCGGTCGGCCAGGGCGGCCAGCGGCAGGGCGCCGACCGTTCCCAGAGCGAGAATCGAGCCCAGGTTGGAAAGGTCGGAAACAGGCGCGTGGAAGTCGGACGCGATGGCCGGCAGCCCGATGATCAGCACCGATCCCCCCACCCCCGACAGCGCCACCGCCAGCACGGCGAGGATCAGCACGCGCAGTCCGCGAGCGTCGAGGCCGAGCATCAGCCGAGCCGGCCAGTCCGGCGAAGGAGCCAGGGCCCAACGCCCAGGTACCCGCAGGTCGCGCCCGCGTGGGCGATGGAAACGCCGAGGATCGAAGGCGGGCCGGGCAAGAGCAGGTAGGCGAGGCCCAGGGGCACGCCGACCAGGGCCGTCGCGAAGACGTCCGGCCACGGCCAGCGACCGAGCCGGTGATAGAGCACGTATGCCGTCGTGGCGATGGCAAAACCGGCGGCGGGAGCGGTCAGCGCGCCCAGTCCGCCCTGCACGAGGCCCCGGAAGAAGGCCTCCTCGAGAGCGGCGTTGACTGCGTAGAAGGCGACCTGCAGCCAGAGGTCGGCGGCTGTCGCCGGGACTCGCAGCGCGCCCCGCCGCCGTGTCAGCCCGGCCTGCACGGCCAGCGCGCCGGCGAAGAGGAGTGCGAAACCGGCGAATCCGAACGCCAGCTGGACCTCCAGCCTTCCCGTCGACCAGCCCGCCCAGACCGGGTGCCAGATGGCGACCGTCAGCGCGTAGGCGGCAGCGAATGGAATCAGCCGTACGAGCACATCCGCGCGGACCCAGGCCAGCGTTTCCGCCGGTCGGGTCTCCAGCCAGCGAATTGCTAGCGGTAGCGAGCCAGCACGTGGACCTGGGCGGCTCGCTCGAGCACCTCCAGCCGGTAGAAGGCCTCCTCCAGGTCGCGCCCGACGGTCACCGTTCCGTGACGGGCCAGGATCACGCCGTAACGGGGACCCAATGCACGGACCACCGCAGCTCCGAGGGCGCGCTCGCCTGAGCGGACATAGTCCGCGACCTCGACCTGACCACCGAGCACCGGCTCGACCTCGTCGAGGATCGGCGGCAGCGGCTCGCCGCGGACGGCCATGACGCACGCGTAGACGGGATGGGCGTGAATGACGGCGGCAACGTCGGGCCGGGCGGCGTAGATGGCGGCGTGCACGGCGCGCTCCGACGAAGGCTGCCTCTCACCGTCCCACGTGCCATCGTCGCGGACGAACACTATGTCCTCGGGGCTGGTGGCATCGTAGGCACGCCCGCTGGGCGTGATCAGCATGCCCCCTGCCGCGCGCGTCGAAAGGTTGCCATCCGCGCCCACGACGTAGCGGCCGGCGGCCAGGCGCCTGCCGAAGCTGACCAGACGCTCCCGGTCAGCTGCTTCCGCTGAGCGCGCGGCGCCGGTCCTTCCAGAAGTCCAGTCGCTGGCGCAGCCGGTTGCGCTGGGAAAGGAGCACCGGCAGATCGACCTGTACCGCCTCGTTGCGGGCGAGCGGCTCGGTCATATTGCGCATGCTCTGTTCTGCCGCGTCCACCAGCCGTTCCTTGAAGAGCAGGAGCTCGGAGTAGACGGCGATCCAGTGACTGGCATCCTCGATATAGGTGGAGTCGGGATCCTCACCATCGAGCAGCCGGTCATGCTGAACCTGGGCAAGGGCACTCTGGGTGTCAGGATCGTTTTTTGCGCGCCCCTCCCCCATCGTTAACGGCCAGCATAGCCACTGCCCAGGACTTCCGTCCCAAAATTGGGACCCTTGTCCGTGTCCGCCGACCTCCTCGACCGACCCTACCGCGTCCTTGCCGGGCCCGGCACCGGCAAGACGCACACCCTCGTCGAGCTCTACGCAGGCCTGGTCGAGCAAGGACTGGCAGGTCGGGGCGAGATCCTGGTGCTCACGTTCTCTACGAGCGCTGCGGGCGAGATCTCGCGGCGGCTCGATGAGCGCTTGCACGACTCCTATGACCAGGCTTGGATCTCCACCTTCCACAGCTTCTGTGCGCGCCTGCTTCGTGACCACCGCCCACAGCCCGAACGCCTCCTGCTGAGCGGGTTTCAGGAATGGCTGACCATGCGCCACACCCTGCTGGGCATGGCTCCCGATCGCCTGGGGCCCTTCGCGCCCCTCCGCCGCCACGACTCCTTCATTCAGGATGTGCTCGCGTTCGTCGCCCTCCTCAAGCAGAACCTCTACTACCCGCGGACGTTCGCGATGCTGGCGGAGACATCGGGCACCGACCGGCTGCGCGCCCTCGCCTCGATCTTCGCCGAGTACCAGAACCAGCTCGACCAGGCCCGGCTCGCCGACTTCCGCGACCTGGTCGCCGACAGCGTGACACTGCTCGAACGCGACACCGATCTGGGGGCGCGCCTGCGGGCTCGCTTCCGCTACGTCCTGGTCGACGAATTCCAGGACGTGGACCCCGCCCAGTTCTACCTCCTGCGCCTGCTCGCACCCCCACAGGCCGCACCGCGGCTCGTCGTGCTGGGCGATCCCGATCAGTCGATCTACGGCTTCCGGGGCACCGTGCCGCGGCTGCTGACGGACGAGTTTCCCCGTCACTACGGCGCCGGCGAGAGATCGCTGGAGGAGTCTCGCCGCTGCCCGGCGCCGATCCTCGAGGCGGCCGAGCGCCTGCTCCGCGCGACCCAGGGCGCCGCCCGCTCCCCGCGCAGGTTGACGAGCGCCAAAACGGGCGGTGCTTCGGAGCCGAGGCCCGTCATCACGGTCGCGCGCGAGGACAACGCGATCGACGAGGCCTTCTTCGTCGCTCGCGAGATCCGGCGGCTGGTCGTCGAAGAGGGGCGCCGGCCCGGCGAATGCGCGGTCCTGCTGCGGAGCACGACGGCGCTGGCGGCGCCGTTTGAAGAGGCGATCCGCGCGCTGGGCCTGCCCTACGAGGTCCGCGGGCTGGGAGCCCTGGGGCGCAACGAGGTGGTGCGCTTCGTCCTCTCCTACCTGCGCGCGCTGGCATCGCCCGACGACGGCGAGGCGCTGGAACGCGTGCTCGGGTCGGGTCTGAGTGGGGTGCCCGCGCGGACCGTGGGCCGGATCCGGCGCTACGCCATCGAGGAGGCGAGACCCTTCAAAAAGGTTCTCCATCGCGTGCTCTACCGGCTGGCCGCCCGGGACGGTTCCCGCTGGCCTCTCCCGTGGGGAGAGGTCCAGACCGGAGAAGAGGGATCCGACCCCGCATTCCTCGCCCTGATCGGCGACCCGGAGCTGGACGCTCTCCACGCGGCCATGACCGCCTACCACAAGCTGCGCCTGCAGGCCGGCCGGCTGCCGGTTTCGGCACTCGCTTACGCCGTGCTGCTGGAGACCGGCGTGCTCGGCCGGCTGGCCGGCCTGGAGGTCGACGAAGGCGTTCGAGAGGAGGCGCTGGCGGACCTTCGGGCGACCACCGACGGCCTGCGCGAGCTGGAGGAGGTCACGGAGCGCCTCTCCGGGGAGAAGCCCACCCTGGCTGACGTCGGATCCCGCCTGGAGTCGCTGGTCGCCCGCGCCGTGGATGACGCCCAGCCGGCGTCGCCGCGCGAGCGGAACGCCGTCCAGATCATGACCGTCCACCAGGCGAAGGGCCTCGAGTTCCCGTTCGTCTTCCTTTCCGGCTTCGCGCACGGGATCTTTCCACTCCCGCTCCACCGGCATCCCCTGCTCGACCCGGAGGAGCTTGCGTGGCTGGAGACCGAGCTTGCCGGCTTCCGGCCTTCATGGCCGCGGGATCAGCTCGAGCAGTCCGCAGAGGAGGCCCGCCTTGCTTACGTCGGCATGACGCGCGCTGAGGAGCACATCTGGGTCACGTTCGCCGACGAGTACGACGAGCCGGCCGGCCCTTCAGCGTTCCTGGAGCTGGCGGCGCCCGAGAGCGAGGAGATCTCGCACTCACGCTCGAGCGGCCTGGTCGAGGCCGGGTCGGTCCTCACGGTCAGCGAGGCCGAGACCGTGCTCGCCCTGGCGGCGCCGCTCCCGCCCGAAATCAGCGCCCGCGCCGCCGCTATGGGTGCCGACGTCGACTTCATCGCCTCCCCCGCCTCCGGCCAGCCGTTCCGCCCCTACTCGGTCCCGGCGCGAGAGGTCGAGCCGGACCACTTCAGCGCGACCGCGATCAACGACTACCTCAAGTGCCCGCGCATCTACTGGTACAGCCAGCACCCAGGGCTGTCCTCACCCCCACGGAGCGTGGAGATGGAACGGGGCAGCTTCCTGCACGAGGTCCTGGAGGAGTTCCACAAGCGCGAAGCGGACTGGCGGGGCCTGCCTCCCGACGACCAGCGCCACTGGCTCCTGGCCGAGCTCGAAGGCCGTCTTCAAACCTACCTTGCGAGGGTCGAGGGGACGCTCGAGCGCAAGGCGGAGGAGCAGGAGGTCCGCCGCATCCTGGACAACTACATCCGCTTTGCGACCTCCTCTCAGCCCATCCGCCGCCTGGGCACGCTTGCCACCGAGAAGCGGTTTTTCCTGGAGCTCGAGAGCCCCGAGATCCGCGGCGGGCCGGCCCGGATCGTCGGCAAGATCGACCGCATCAACGACACCGGGAACGGCACCTGCGAGGTCGTCGACTACAAGACGGGTCGCGGAGGGGCCGCGCCCAGGAAGTACGGGGAGTACTTCGGGCCCGAGCTCCACGACGTGCAGCTCGCGCTCTACTACCTGGCCTGCCGGGAGGGGCTCGACGAGAACGGGGAGCCGATTGGCCTTCAGCCGCGCTGGCTCTCGCTCTGGTACCCGAAGGAGTGGGTCTACGGGCAGATGCGCCAGGTGCTCTTCGCGGTCGGAGACCCGGCGCCCGGCGTCCGGGAGTGGGTCCAGCGGGAGCTGGCGCCCGAGGACCTGGAGCGCAGCCGGGAGGTGGTGGCGGCGGCCATCGCCGGCATCAAGGAGGGCCGCTTCGCCCCCGCGCCGCGTGACGTCGCCGGCACCTGCAGGTCCTTTTTTGGCTGCCCACACGCATCGATCTGCCCCTTCGGAGGCCAGCCCGTTGATCCTTGACCCCCACGCTTCAGCCCCGCGCGCCCTGACCGCCGAACAGGCAGAGGCGGCGCACGCCGGCCCGCTCGGCGCCTATTTGGTCGCGGCCGGGCCGGGCACCGGCAAGACGTTCACCATGGTCGAACGCTTCTGCTGGCTGGTGGAGGAGCAGGCGGTGGCGCCGACCGAGATCCTGGCCGTCACCTTCACCGAAGCCGCGGCGGCCGAGCTCAGAGAGCGGATCGCGACCGAGCTGACCGCGCGCGGCAGGCGGGAGGATGCCGCCTCGCTCGACGCCGCCTGGATCGGCACCTTTCATGGCAGCTGCGCCCGCCTGCTGCGCGAGAACGCCTACCTGGTCGGAATGGCGCGCGACATCCGGGTCCTCGACGAGCTCGACCAGCGCCTCCTGCTCCAACGCATCCGGCGCCGCCTGCGCAGCGGCAGTGACGCTCCCGAGGAGCTCGACCCGGAGTCGTTCGAAGCCCTGAACCCCGACGAGGTCGCCGAGCTCGTGAGAGGCGGCCTCGACTTCGCGCTCAAGCTCAAGGGGCGCGGTATCAGCCCCGAACGCTTCCGCGAGCGCGCGCTGGCGCTCCACGCCGAGCACCCGCATACCCGCGCCGGCGTTCCCTCGGCCAAGGCCGAGCTGGAGGCGATCCGGATCCTGCACGCCGTCTACCACGCTTATGAGCGGTGGCTGGACGAGGAGGGCCGGCTCGACTTCGACGACCTCATCCTGCGCACCATCGACGCCCTGGCGCGCCTGCCCGAATTCCGAATGCTGGCGCGCCGGACGTTCCGGCACATCCTGGTCGACGAATTCCAGGACACCAACCGGATACAGCTGGACCTGGTGCGCCTGCTGGCGGCTCCCGACTTCGGCAACGTGGTCGCGGTCGGCGACGCCAAGCAGTCGATCTACGGCTGGCGCGACGCCGACATCGAGAACATCCGCAGCCGGTTCCCGGGCGTCCGCCTGCCGCTGACCCACAACCGGCGCTCGATCCAGCAGGTGCTCGACCTGGCCACCGACTTCATACGGCGGGATGGCGACTTCGAGCGCGAACCCGACCTGCTGGCCGAGCGCGGGACGGCGCCGGAGCCTCCGATCACAGTTGCCATGGCGCCCACGCCCGAGCGAGAAGCGGAGCTCGTCGCGGCCGAGATTTCCAGGCTGGTGGCCGCCGGTACGCCGCTGGCGCGGATCGCCATCCTCTCTCATTCCGTGCGCCGGCTGCCCTCGGAGTTCGAGGAGCAGCTGCGGCGTCAGGGCGTTCCCTACGTCACCTCCGCGGGGACCGGCTTCTTCGACCGCGAAGAGGTCAAGGACGTCCTGGCGCTGATGCGGCTGGTAGCCGATCCCATGGACGACGCGGCGCTGGTGCGCGTGCTCCAGGGTCCGATCGTCCGTGTCGACGACGCGGGAATGTACCGGCTGGCGGCGCGCCGGTTCGACCGCCGCGGGCCGCGGCTGCGCGACTGCTTCGAGGAGGCGCGCGCCGAGCGGTTCCCGGAGCTCCCGCCGGAGACCGCCGCACGCGCGGTCCGGGTGATCCGAGCGGTCGACGCACTGGGTGCCCAGCGGGATGCGCTCACGGTCGCCGACGTCCTCAACCGCCTGCTGGAGACGACGGGCTACCTCCGCCATGCGCAGCTGCGGGCGGCGCGAGAGGGCCCGCGCGGCCTGCTCAACCTGCGCAAGGTCTTCCGGATGGCCAACCGCTTCGAGCGCGACCGCCCCCTCGCCGGCCTCGGCGACTTCGTCACCCATCTCGACCAGATCATGGACGCCGACCTTCCTGTGGCCGAGGCCGAGGTGGAGGCGGCCGACGCGGTGCGGCTGATGACCATCCACGGCGCCAAGGGACTGGAGTTCGACGCCGTCTTCATGGTCAACCTGCGGCCGGCGACCGTGCGCGAGTCGGACAAGTTCTTCTTCGACCCGGACGGGTTCGGCTTCGTCATGAAGTACTGGCGGGGTAAGCGCCACCCGCGCTACGACGAGGTGATGCCAGGTGCGGAATCGCTGCGCCTGGCGCGCCAGGAAAGGCGGCGCATGGTCTATGTCGCGCTCACGCGGGCACGCGACCTCCTCTACGTGTCGGCGTCACGCCAGGAGGCGTCCCCCGACGAGGTCGAGATCGCGGACGACGGCGGCGACCACTTCGCCGAGATCCTGAGCTGGGCACGCTCGCACCCCGAGTCGGCGCTCGTGGTCGAGGCGGAGCAGCTGGACCTCCCCGGAGCCGAGGTGACACGGACGGCCGCCCCGATCGCGGTGGGCTCGGCCGAGGTGGCGCTGGAGCGGTTGGCGGCCCTGCGCGAGGCGGAGGCCAGGGCGGCGCTTCCGGAGCCCGCCGAGGGCCGGCTCGTGCACCTCTCCTTCTCCGACGTGCACCTCTTCCAGCTCTGCCCGGTCCGCTACCGCTACCAGGTCGCCTGGCGGATGCCGGCGCCCCCCGACGAGCTGCTGCCGAAGCAGGTGCGGGCGCTCGGCGGCTCCGAGCTCGGATCGGCGGTTCACGAGGCACTGGCCGCCTTTCACGGCGCCGGCGGCGACCTCCTCGGCCGGTACGAGGGCCCCGCCGCCGGCCGCGAGATGCTCGCGAGATACGCCGGCTCACCCCTGGCCGGGGCGGAAACCCTGGCGACCGAGTTCGAGTTCAACCTGCGTCTGGCCAGCTGCCGGGTGCGCGGACTCGTCGACCGCATCGCGGTGGTCGAGGGCCGCAGCGTGCTGATCGACTACAAGACCAACGCGCGCCTCGACCGGGCGCTGCTCGAGGCCTACTCCACGCAGCTCCGGTTGTACGGCCTCGCCGCCAGCCTTGGGCTGCTGCCCGGCGGTACGGATCCGCGGCTGCTCCTGTACGACCTGCGGCGTGGGGAGATGGTCGAGATCACGCCGGACCCGGAGGGCACTCGGGCACTCGTCGAAGACGTGGCGCAGCGAATCGGCGGCGGCGACTTCGAGCTGCGTCCGGAGCACGCAGGCCGGCCGTGCAACCTGTGCGCCTACCGAAGCTTCTGCCCAAGCGCGTTGGCGCAGCCAACGCCGCGATAGCCCCCTCCCCGCTTGATGACGGGGAGGTGTCGCCGCGAAGCGGCGACGGAGGGGGGCGATCGGTCTAGGGCACCGCCCTCGCGGGGTGGGAGATCACCGGCTCGCAGACCTGGCCGGGTGCGGCCACCGGCTGCGTTCCGGCACTCGCGATCACGACCATGCCCGAGGGCGTCACACATCGCGAGGTTCCGACGTCGAAGGCGAAAACTGCCGCGGCCCCGGGCGCCAAGGCAACGGCCGTCCACGTTTCAGAGGCCGGCTGATTGACAACGTTCATCGGTCGGCTCGAGGCGTCCAGGAACATGAGCTTGGCCGGCCCGGCGACGTCGCAGGTGACGGAGGAATTGTTGGTGATCACGACCTCGAAGCCGGCAGGGGTGTTGACCGGGGCGCCGAAGCCGACCGCGCCTCGGCACGGCGGATTGCCGTCGGGGAACAGCGTCGGCGCCGGTGCCGGCTTGCCCGGGCCATAGATCGTCTGCCCGGCAGGAGCGCAGCCCGAACCTCCGCTGCCGTACCCACCACCAAACCCGAAAGGTCCTGAGCGGTGCGACTCGTTGAATCCGTCGCAATGACTCCCGTCCGGCAGGTCATACGAGTACTCGACGCGGCTGGCGGTGTGCAGGGTGATTTTCAAGTGCGTGCACCTCTGCTGAGCGCACTGACGCTGCGCCTGCATGGCCGGGTCCCCTGAAAGTGCGACAAAGCCGAGCCCGGCGCCGATCACGCCGACCAGCACCACAGCCAGCGCCGCGAGCGCGATGACGACCGCGCGGTCCATGCCGCTGGGAGCTTAAAGCTGGAAAAGCTTGGAGAGAAGCTGCTGCCAGATGAAGTAGAGGCTGACCAGGGTGACGATGATGGCGGTCGCCCAGCCGATGGCCAGCGGCACCGGGCCGACGACGTGCCTTCCCATCACCGATGGGTTCCGCGCCACCAAGAGCAGGAAAACGAGGCTGGTCGGAGTGCCCAGACCGCCGGCGATGCTTGCCCAGAAGAGCAGTGTGATGGAGGGGATGCCGGCCAGGCTGAACCCCATGGCGATCAGCAACGCGGCGGCCAGCGAACCGTAGAAGACGGGCGCCCGGCGTACGGGACGTGAGAGCCCGGTCGGGCGCCCGAACTCGTCGCCGAGCACGTACCCGCAGGTGGCCGCAAGGACGGGAACGGCGATAAATGACGACGCCAGCAGCCCAACGGCAAAGAGATAAGAGGCAGCCGGGCCGGCGATCGGTGTCAGCGCCGCCGCCGCCTCCTCGGCGGTCTGGACCGGCTGGTGGTGCACCCCCAGCGTGGCCGCGACCGCGATCACCGTGAACCAGAAGATCGCGGTCGTGATCGCCATCCCGAGGACGGCATCGAACTTGGCCAGACCGAGCAGGCGCAGCGGCTCCTTCGCCTCTGCCTCCTCCTGTGTCTCCCAGATGTACGCGTAGCTGGTGAGGGTGGTGCCGAGGACCGCGAGCATGGCGGTGACGGTGTCGCTGTTGAGCGAGATCTGCGGAAGGAAGGTGGCGCGCACCACGGCCGACCAGTCGGGGTGGGCAAGGAACGCGGCGCCGATGTAAGCCACGAAGACGAGGACGACGTACTCCAGGATGCGCACGACCTCGTCGTAGCCGCCTTTGAAGAGGATGGCGGCGACCAGCAGTCCGTAGGGCACGACGAACCAGCGCAGGTCGACGTGGGTCACGAGCCCGATCGCGGCGGCGCCCGCCTCCAGGTCGGCCGCGATCGTGATCAGGTTCACCGCCAGCACCGACACCATCAGCACCGCGCCCCAGCGCTGGCCATAGGCGCTGCGCACGCTCGCCTGGAGCCCCCTCTTGGCCACGGTGCCGACCTGGGCCGCGGTCACCTGCACTGCCGCCAGCATCGGAAAGATGAGCACGACCAGCCAGGAGAGCGCGTAGCCGGTCGTCGCACCGACCACCGACATCGTGCCGACGGTGGTCGGGTCGTTGTCGGACGCGCCGGCCACGATGCCCGGCCCGATCCGGCGCAGGAAGAGGAGCGGGCCTGCCTCGTGGTGCCGGGCCTCTCTTCGCCTTCCGACGCCCACTGTGCCGCTTCACGCTACGTGAAGCGTTTTACAGGCCGACTAATGTTGGCGCGGTGGAGCTGTGCGAACGGTACTTCGAGCGGCGCCAGATACGTGAGGCGATCGCCTTCGCGGAGACGGGCGGCGTCGCAATCCACCGCAACTTCGACCACTACAGCGGCCGCCTCTCCTTCCGCGGGATGACCATGACCGCGCCCTTCCTGCACGTGCTCGGGCTGCGGCCTGTCCTCACCATCTGGGCTGCCCGGCATGGCATCCCGGTCCAGGCCATTCAGCCCGAGAAGCGGCGCCGCGTCGCTCACATCGACGTCTGGGGAGAGTTCGCCGAGCAGCTGATCGCGAGGGTCGTGACCTCTTCTTGACGCGCCATGGCGCATCGTGTCAATCTGGTCAGTACGACACCGTACAGCAACATACGCGGCTGGGGAGCCGCGACTGGAGGACAGCTATGGCAATCGACGTCCAGGAAGTACGCGAACGCGTGGGCGAGAGTCAGGAGACAATCGCCGATGCCGCCACCGGCGCTGCCGTCAGCATCGCCGACGCCGCCTCCGATCCGATCGGCACCGCTCGCAAGACCGTCCGCCGGCTCGAGAAGCGCGGGGCGCCCGTGAATCGGCGGCTCGAGCAGAGAGTAAGCCGGTCGGCCGAGAAGACGCTGGACACGACCGCGGAGGTCGTCTCCGGCAACCTCGCCGAGCGGCTGGCTCTGGCCGGCATCCGGGCGGCGAAGGAACGGGCGCGCCGGCGCGACATGCTCGGCAATGCGCTCTTCCGCGGGCTCGAGCTCGTCCATCGCGGCCTCGACACATACGTCGAAGAGGTCGGCAAGTTCCGCACTGCGACGCAACCGCCTGCCCGCGGCGGACAGCGGAGCGCCTCGCCGGCTCGGCCGAGCGCCGCACGCGGGTCGGCCGGCGGGCGCGGCGGCCGAAGTCGCGCCAAGCGGCCAACCAGGTCAAAGCGATAAGCGCTGCGTGGGGGGAACCCAAAGCCGGGTTCTCTCCGCGCCTTTAGTACCCTCCATTGCGATGACCGTGGTGGCGACCGGGTCGGTCGCCTTTGACTACATCCTGACCTTCAACGGTCGCTTCGGCGACCACATCCTCCCCGATAAGAAGCACATCCTCAACCTGAGCTTTCTTGTCGAGAGCTTCCAGAAGCGGCGCGGTGGTGTAGCCGGCAACTACGCGTACAACCTGGCGCTGCTCGGTTACCCGTGCGCCGTGCTGGCCACGATCGGCCCCGACGGCGTCGACTACCGCGACTGGCTGGAAGCGCGCGGCATCGACGTGCGCGGCTTGCGCATCCTGCCGGACGAGTACACCGCCACCGGCTTCACCACCACAGACCTCGATCACAACCAGGTGACCGGCTACTACGGTGGCGCGATGGTCAGGGCCGGCCTGATCGGTCTCGCCGAGACCGTCCCCGATCCGGAGGCGGTGATCATCGGGCCAAACGCGCCCGACGCCATGGCGCGTTTGGTCGGCGAGTGCCGGGAACGCGGGGTTCGCTGGGTATACGACCCCGCCCACCAGCTCCCTCACTCGAGCTGCGAGACCCTGGAGAACGGTGCGCGCGGCGCCTGGATCCTGATCGGTAACGACTATGAGCTGCAGCTGATCATGGACCGCACCGGCCGGGACATGGCCGGCCTCCTCGAGCTCTCCGAGCTCGTCGTCACCACGCTCGGCCGCGCCGGCTCGCGGATTGACACAAGAGCCGGTTGTCACGAGATCCCGGCGGCTCCGGCGCGGCGGGAGGTCGACCCCACGGGCGCCGGTGACGCCTATCGGGCCGGCCTGGTTGCCGGCCTGCTCCGGCGCCTGGAGATCGCGACCGCGGGCCGGGTGGCCAGCCTGGCCGCCGCCTACGCAGTCGAGCAAACGGGGACGGTCGAGCACACCTACGCGCGCAACGAGTTCGCGGACCGCTACGCCGAGTCGTTCGGTGAACCGCTGCCGCTCGAGTTCTGGGGCTGAGCGACTAGGAGAATTTGCGCTGCTGGTCGATCGAGTACGCGCGGATCGCCAGCACGAACAGGATCAGGGTCCAGATCCCGAGAGCGAGAACGGTTCGCGATAGCGGCTCGTTGGCGTGGCCGACGACGCCCCAGCCGAGCTGGCCGTAGTGGTAGAGGGGCAGCCAGGCCGCCAGCTTCTGGATGAAGTCGGGCATCTGGTCGATCGGGATGAAGATCCCGGAGGCGAATGCCATCGGCAGGTAGATCAGGTTGACGACCGCCGGCGCCGAGTTGGGACCCGCGCTGTAGCCCAGCGCCATGCCCATGCCGACCAGCGGTAGCGAACCCAGCAGCAGCCGCACCGTCAGGTTGAGCCAGGTGCCGAGCGGCAGGTCGACGCCGCCGACCAGGGCGGCGAACGCGAAGAGCAGAATCAGCGCGGCGCACGCGTAAACGACGGCGTTTACGACATTGGCGGCGATGGCGATCGGAGCCGGCAGCGGCGTCGCCCGCTGGAGAAGGTCGGTCTTCATACCGCGAGCCTGGGCGACGCCGATCCCAAAGCTGAACACCATCATGCTCGAGACCGCGTAAGCCCCGAGGGAGGCGACCAGGTAGGCGCCCACGCTGGTGCCGTCGGGAAAGTGCTTGTGGGCATTGGGCAGCCCGAAGAAGACGAAGAACATCAGCGGCAGCGAAAGGCTGGTCACGCTGAACGCCGGGATCCGCAGATAGCCGAGCAGCTGGGCGCGGGTCTGGGCGACCAGCATCGGCAGCATGGGCGCCGCGCGGCGCGGCGGGGCAGCGGTTGTCATCCGGCGGCTGCCACCTCGCGCTCCCGCCGGGTCAGGGTCACAAACGCCTCTTCGAGGTCGGCGCCGACCACCTCCAGCTCGCGGACCTGGATACCGCGTGCAAAGACGGCTCGCAGCAGCTCCTCGGGCTCGTTGCTGAGCAGCCGGACGCGGTCACCGTCAACCTCGAGGTCGCTGTACGGGAGCCCATCGAAGCGGCTGCGCTCAATGCCCGGCGAAACGAAGCGGACGCGCTTGCCGGCCACGCGTGACTTGATCTCGCCGGGGGTCCCGTCCGCGATCATGAGGCCGCGGTCGATGACGACGACTCGCTGCGCGAGCTCGTCCGCCTCCTCCAAATAGTGAGTGGTCAACACGATGGTGCGGCCCTGGGCGGCGAAGTCGCGGATCCCGCTGAGGAACGCGCGCCGGGACTCCACGTCCATACCGACAGTTGGCTCGTCGAGGAAGAGCAGCTCCGGGTCGCCGGCCACGGCAAGCGCGAAGTAGAGCCTCTGCCGCTGGCCGCCCGACAGCTTCGCCGACTGCACGTTCGCCTGTTCGACCAGGCCTGCCATGGTCAGCGCGCGCTCGGCCGGCATGGGATTCGGGTAGTAGGAACGGAAGAGGTCGACCAGCTCGCGCACCTTGAGGGTCCCGCTGACTCCCGACTCCTGGAGCATGACCCCACAGCGGCTGCGCGCGGTTCGGTCGGCGGGCGGGAGGCCGAAAAGAGAGGCGGTACCGGTGCTCGGGCGCCGCAATCCGAGCATGAGGCTGATCGCGGTCGTCTTCCCGGCCCCGTTCGGCCCGAGCATGGCGACGACCTGGCCGGGGTCGATCCGGAGGCTGACGCCGCGCAGGGCCTCAACCTCCCCGTATTTCTTGGTCGCTTCGACGAGCTCGACCGCGGCTTCCGTCACCGCAAGAGCTTATCGCCGCCAGCGCTAAGGTCGGGTCGCGGGGTCGATCTGGCCGGCGATGAAGACCAGCCGCTGGTTGGCGAAGGCACCCGCCCACAGCGGCCAGCACGTGGTCAGGGTCAGCTGCGGCTCCGGCGTCGGCACCAGTATTGAGCGGTCGTCCGGGCTGACTATCCGGCGGCTGCTGATCCGGTAGGTGTACGTGCCCCAGCGGGTATCCAGCTTCACGATGTCGCCCGGCTGAAGGTCCCCGAAGGCTATCCAGTAGACGTTGTGCGCGGCCACCGCCACGTTTCCGTCCTGCCCCGGCCAGGCCATTTCCGGGTAGTGGCCAGGCCCGCCGGCCAGCGTCTTCTCGTCGACCCCCTCGGCCACCGCCGCCTTGTAGCCGAGCTTAGGCACATCGATAGCGAAGTCGACGCCGTCGACGGGGCGAGGGTCGATCCGGATCGGGTCGGGCGTGGCCGGAGGCGGAGCGGCCACCACCTGGTGTCGCCATGTCTCGTCGAGCTGGCGGGCATGCCAGAGTCCGAGCCCGACGTCGCCCGCGAAGGCCGCGAGCAACGCTATGCCGCCGACGATCAGGATGCGAGGCAGCAGCCGCAGCATGGTGCGTCACAAAGGTCGGCGGCCCGCCCGTGAGGGCGGACCGCCAAGGAGGAGGAAGGGGGTTTATCGACTTTCATCGCCGAATCCGTGAAACGTGATAGCGCTGCTATCAGCATAGATAGGCGGAGGCGCGCTGGCAAGAGCAGCAGCGCCGGCGGTTAAGGCAACGCTTCTTCGAGTTGTCGGATGTGCTGTTCGAGATGCGCGCAGAGGGGCAGCCGCGCCACGTCGGCCGCGGACATCTCGCCGCCATGTGCCAGCTTCGCCTTCCGCCGCAGGTCGCGCCCGGTAGCCGAGCTCAGGTAGTCGATGGTCCTCTGCTGGTCGCGGAGCGCCGCCTCGAGCAGCTGCTCTGGCGGCAGCTTCGCCATCTGCTCGCCGAACGCGTCGCGCTGCCGGACGTTGCCGAGCAGGTCGAGCTCGGTCATCTCACCGCGCCCGATCTTGTAGGTAAGGATCCCGTAGAACTTCGAGATCAGGGCGATGTGCGCCAGCACTTCGTGCGCCGACCACTGTTGGTCGCCGGAGGTCTGCTGCACGCGTGGGGCCAGCTCCGCCAGGCGAGCGCCGGCCGCTTGCAGCCGCGCGATGAGTGCCAGCCGGTCCTCGTCCTCGACCTGGGCGATGAATTCGTCGACCTCGGAGACCCCAAACGTCGCGCTCTCGTTTCGCATGCGCGAAAGCTAATCGATTGGACCTCGGGTAGAAGCGGCGCGGCAGACTTCTATAGTGACGAGCATGGCCGAGTCCGCCACCGCGTCCAACGCGTCCGTGCTGCCGCAGACGATGCTGGCCGAGATCGAACGCCGGCGGGCCGGGCTCGCCCGGCACATGGCGAGAGCCGTCGTCACCCTCGTCCGCTGGGACGACTCCACCGGCCGCCCGCCGCGCCCGGAAGCCATCGCGCGCGCCTGCGCGGCCGGGCTCGACCTCTTCCTGGCGACGGCGCGGGAAGGGCGGCCGGCGACCGCTCGCGAGCTCCGCGAGGTGGCGCAGCTGGGCATCCTCCAGGCACGCGGCTCGCAGTCGGTGGAGCCGGTGCTCTCCGCCTACCGGATCGCGGCGCGAGTCGCCTGGGATGCCATCCTCCGCGCCTGGCGACAGCACGGGCAGGTGACCCCGGAGGCCATGGTCGTAACCGCGAACTACGTCTTCGGCGCCCTCGACCAGGTGGCCGCCGAGGTGACTCGCACATATCTGCAGGCGCGCGAGCAGCACCTGCTGCGGGGTACGAGGGCGCGCACCCGTCTCTTCCACGCTCTGATCAGCGACACCTTCGACAGCGAACTTGCACTCCAGAAGCAGGCGGTCGCCGTGAGTCTCCCCATCGCGGGCGGATATGTGGCGGTCGTCCTCAAACTGATCGCTCCCTCGACCGACCCCGAGCGCGGCGGTGAAGCCCTGCCCGAGCTGCTCTCCCAGCTCGAGCTGCCGGCCCGCGCCATCGCCCATACGACCGATCCCAACACGCTGGTCGTCCTCTGGCCGGCCGACTCCGAGCGCTCGGCCGCGGGCGCGCGTGAGCTGGCGGAGCACGTCCAGGAGGCGGCCGATGTGCGCTGGGGACCGGGGCGGGTTCGCATCCGGGCCGGGCTGGGCAGCCACCACCCGAGCCTGCGCGGCGTCTCGCGCTCCTACGTCGAGGCTCTGCAGGCGGTCGAAGTGGGGCGCAAGCTGCGGCCGGAAGTGGCAATCCACCACCACGACGAGGTCGCGCCCTACATGGTGTTGGAGCAGAACCCGCTGATCTCAGAGCGGTACGTCGAGCGTGTGCTGGGACCCCTGCTCGAAGAGGAGCGGGGCCGCGATGTGCTGTTGCAAACGCTCGCGGCTTACCTGGCGCACGGCTCCGTCAAGGAGGCGGCGGCTTCTCTGCACCTGCACCGGCACACGGTGCTCTACCGCCTGGAGAAGGTGCGCGAGCTCGTCGGCCGCGACATCGACTCGCCGGCCGCGCGCTTCCGGCTCCAGCTCGCATTCGACCTGCGCAGCCTCCTCTAGCCCCTCGACCCGTCTGTGGCGCAAGGAAGTCTCCTCCCCACTTGGTGGGGAGGTGTCGCCGCTTTGCGGCGACGGAGGGGCTCTCGCCGCATCCCCTCGCCGCGGTCAGACGTGCGCCCTCGCCTCGACCTCGGCCGCCGCCCGTGCCACGTCGCGCATCGACAGCATCCCGATCACCATGCCCGACGGCACGTCCGTCACCGGCAGGTGCCGGAAGTGGCCTCCGAGCATCACCTCGCGGGCCTCGTCGATGGAGACGTCCGGAGTGACGGTGCACGGATCGCGCGTGAACCAGTCCGCGATCGACTCCTCAGCGGCGTGGACGTCGTGCGAAACCGCACGCACGATATCGCGCTCTGTGAAGATGCCGGCGAGGTGCCCACTCTGCGTCACGAGCACCGAACCCACGTGCCTTTGCGCCATCAGCGCAGCCGCTTCCCCCACCGTCGCCGCGGGGTCGAGCACGAGCAACTGGCGGGTCATCCAGTCCCCGACTGTCGCCATCCTCAAGGTCTAGCACTCTCGCCCCGACCTGTCATGGCCGCGCTCGAGGCGCAAGAAGCACAAGAACCCCACTTTTCGACTCCGTGTCCCAAAGGCAGCGCGCATTTTCATGCACCGGGAACGTGATCGTTGGACCGGGCGTCGGTAGGCTCTTCCCCGACGATGACGAATCAAAATGGCCGCCGGGTCGCCGTGACCGGCATGGGCTTCATCACCCCGATCGGCAACGACCCGGAGACGGTCTGGTCGAACCTCGTCGAAGGCGTCTCCGGCGTCGCCCAGATAACGCGGTTTGACACGACCTCCTACACCACCACGATCGCGGCCGAGGTCAAGAACTTCGATCCCGAGGTCTACATGGACCGGAAGACGGCCCGCAACATCGGACGCTACTGCCAGTTCGCGCTCGCCGCGGCCAAGCAGGCCCTCGCGCAGGCGGGTCTGGAGCCCGGTGAGATGGATCCGGACGACGTCGGCGTGATCGTGTCCAGCGGGATCGGCGGCATGGAGGAGATCGAGGAGAGCCACACCGCGCTCATGCAGCGCGGGGTGCGCCGGATCTCGCCCTTCACGGTCCCGATGATGATCGCGGACATGGCCGCCGGCCTGGTCGCCATCCATGCCGGCGCCGGCGGTCCCAACTACGCGATCGTGAGCGCCTGCGCCTCCTCCGGCCACGGGATCGGAGAAGCGGCGGAGATCATCAAGCGCGGCGACGCCGTGGCCATGATCGCGGGCGGCGCCGAGGCCACGATCACGCCCCTGACGATGGGCGCCTTCTGCCAGATCAAGGCGGTGTCCGAGCGCAACGACGAACCAGAGAAGGCCTGCCGGCCCTTCGACCTCGGACGCGACGGGTTCGTCATGGGCGAGGGCGGCGTCATCTTCGTGCTCGAGGAGATGGAGCACGCCAAGGCGCGCGGCGCCGAGGTGCTCGCCGAGATCATCGGCTATGGCGCGACCGCCGACATGCACCACTTCGTGGCTCCTCACCCGGAAGGCGTGGGGGCCGCGCGCGCGATGCGCAGGGCGATCTCCAAGGCAGGCATCCAGCCCGAGGAAGTGGACTACATCAACGCCCACGGCACGTCCACCAAGCTCGGCGACATCGCCGAGACCAAAGCGATCAAGGCTGTCTTCGGCGAGCACGCGTACGAGCTCGCCGTTTCTTCCACCAAGTCGGTACACGCCCACCTGCTCGGTGCAGCGGGGGCCATGGAGGCCGGGGCGTGCGTCCTTGCGATGCGCAACGGGATGCTCCCCCCGACCATCAACCTCGACAACCAGGACCCCGAGTGCGACCTCGACTACGTGCCCAACAAAGCACGCCGGGCCGGCATCAACGTCGCGCTCTCCAACTCATTCGGCTTCGGCGGACACAACGCGACGCTCGTGATTCGCAGGCCGGAGCTGAACTAGGAGAAGACGATGGCTGAGCTGAAGTTCGCCGAGCTGCAGGAGCTCGCCGCCGAGATCCTCGGCGTCGACCCCGACGACGTCCAGATGGAGAAGTCCTTCCAGAAGGACCTGGCCGCCGACTCTCTCGACCTGGTCGAGCTCATCGCGGCCATCGAGGACCACTTCGACGTCGAGCTGCCGGAAGAGGAGCTCGAGAAGATGAATCGCATCTCCGACCTCTGGGCTTACCTGGAGGCGCACACCGGCGCCGCGAAGGAGGCCTAGGCGATGGCGATCACCGCTCCCCGCGTCCGCTCCGACGCCGTCCCCCTCCGGACCTACCGGACTCAGGGCAGGCCGGCGGCCATAGCCGGGATGGGCGTCTACGCGCCCGACAAGGTCTTGACCAACCTCGATCTCGAAAAGGTGGTCGAGACCTCGGACCAATGGATCACCGAGCGGACCGGCATCAAGGAGCGGCGAATCGCCGAGCCGGGCACACCCACTTTCGACCTCGCCACGCGGGCCGCTCGGCGCGCGCTCGAGGACGCGGGCATCACGGCCGCCGACGTCGACCTCATCATCTGCTCCACGAGCTCGCCCGACGGTCCCTTCCCCAGCGTCGCCTGCCGCGTGCAGGAGGAGCTCGGGGTTCCCGGAGCCTGCGCGTTCGATCTCCTCGCCGCCTGCACCGGCTTCGCCTACGCGCTCTCGGTGGCCGACGCCTACGTGGCGAGCGGCCGCGCCGACACGGTCCTTGTGATCGGGGCTGAGGTGCTCTCGCGGCTGGTCGACTGGCAGGACCGCGGCACCTGCGTCCTCTTCGCGGACGGTGCCGGCGCCGCCATCGTGCGGCCCGCGCGCTCGGGCGCCGGTTTCCGTTCTTGGTGCCTCGGCGCTGACGGAAGGGGCTACGACGCCATCACCTGCGGCAACATTCCGCTCGGCGCCTATGCCGCCGGCGACGCGGATCCCAAGATCGGGATGAAAGGGCCCGAGGTGTTCAAGTTCGCGACCGACATCTTCATCCGGCAGGCCCACGCGGTGACCGAGGCGGCTGGACTGACCATGGACGAGATCGACCTCTTCGTGCCCCACCAGGCCAACCGCCGGATCATCGAGGCGGCGGCGCGCCGGGTCGGCCTGCCCCTCGAGCGGGTCATGATCAACATCGACCGCTACGGCAACACCTCGACGGCGACGATTCCTCTGGCGCTCCACGACGCCGTCCAGCAGGGACGCGTAAAGAGCGGCGACCAGGTGCTGATCGCCGGCTTCGGTTCCGGCCTCACCTGGGCCGCCTGCCTCCTCGAATGGGAGTGAGCAGGCTCCTGGGCGGCGGGCACCCTTCGCCTCCGCTCCCAACCCCGCTCATCGGTCCGGTCGCACTGCTCTTCCCCGGCCAGGGCGTCCAGCGCCCGGGCATGGGCAGGAAGCTCTATGACCGCTATCCGGCCGCCCGGCGCGCCTTCGAGCGCGCGGAGGAGGTCCTGGACATGCCGGTGCGGCGGCTGTGCTTCGATGGGCCCGAGGAGGAGCTGAACCGGACGGACGTGCTCCAGCCCTGTGTCATGACGTGCTGCTGGGCGGCCTATGAGGTCTACCGCGAAAGCTACGGAATGCAGCAGGTGACAGTCATGGCCGGCCACTCGCTGGGCGAGTTCACCGCCCTGGCGGCCGCCGGCTCGATCAGCTGGGAGACGGCACTCCTCCTCGTCAAGGAGCGCGGGCGGATCATGGCCGAGGCGGCCGCCTCCCACGAGAGCCCCGGTGGCATGATCGCCATCGTCGGCCTCGACGAGGCGCAGGTCGAAACGATCCGGAACACGAGCGAGTCGCGGGGCAAGCTCTTCATGGCCAACCGCAACGCCGACAACCAGTTCGTGCTTTCCGGCGAGCTGCCCGCGGTGGAGATGGCCCAGGAGCTGGCACTGGCGGCCGGTGCCCGGCGCGCCCTGATCCTGACGATCCCGCTGCCCGCGCACTCGCCTTTGATGGCGGCTGCCGGCCGCCGCTTCGGGCAGGTCGTCGACCACCTCTCGCTGGCGCTGCCGAGCTTCCCGATCCTCGCCAACGCGACCGGTGACGCGATCGCCTCGGTCGAGGCGCTGCGCCGAGAGCTGGCCGAGCACCTGCTGCGACCGGTCGACTGGGCGCGAACGATGCTCTCGCTGAAGGCGATGCGCGTGCAGACCGTGGTCGAGCTGGGGCCGGGGCGAGTGCTCGCGAGCCTGGCTGCCAAGCACATCCCGGGCATCGAGACCTGGAACGCGGACGAGCTCTTCGTGGACCTGGCCCCCGAATGGGGCGGCTCTCCGCCGCCCCCAGGAGTGCCGGCATGAGCTTCCACCTGGGCTCCCTGATGGGCAAGACCGCGGTCGTGACCGGCGGCGGCAAGGGGATCGGCCGGGCGATCTCGATCGCCCTCGCCGGCCTCGACGCCAAGGTGTGCGTCGTCTACCGGGGCGACGCCGCCGCGGCCGAGCAGACGGCGCAGGAGATCGGCGGCGCGGCCCTCCAGTGCGATGTCACCGACAGCGGCGCGGTCGCCGCCACCTTCAAGCAGATCGGACAGGTCGACATCCTGGTCAACAACGCCGGGGCGGTGCGGGACAACCTCGTCCTGCGAATGAAGGAGGAGGACTGGGAGCACGTCATCCAGACCGACCTCAACTCCGCCTTCTACACGACCAAGGCGGTGCTGATGGGCATGATGCGTGCTCGCTGGGGCCGCATCGTCAACATGTCCTCGGTCTCGGCGCAAGGCAACGCCGGCCAGGCCAACTACGCCGCCGCCAAGGCGGGGTTGATCGCGTTCACGAAGTCGGTCGCCAAAGAGATGGGGTCCCGCAACGTGACCGTCAACGCGGTTGCTCCCGGCTACGTCCGGACCGAGCTGACGGCGGGATCGCTCAGCGAGGAGATGGTCAAGGCGATCGTCGAGGCCACTCCGCTCAAGCGCGAGGGCACGCCGGAGGACGTTGCGGCGGCGGTTGCCTTCCTCTGCTCGCCGGCGGCCGGGTTCATCACCGGGCACACGATCTTCGTCGACGGGGGCCTGGCGGCTTGAGCACAGCTCTCGCCCGCGAACCCCTTCGCGAGGTGCCGCCCTACGGGACGCCGCTGCCGGCAATGGCGGTCCCGACGAACTGCCCGGGCTGCGGCGTCGCCCTCCAGGTTGCCGAGCTCAAAGAGCGCTGCTATGTGTGCGAGTGCGGCCATCACTTCCGGATGGGTGCCGACGCCTGGCTCGCGCTTTTCGCTGACGCCGGTTCCTGGCAGGAACGCTGGGTGGACGTGCGGCCGCACGACCTCCTCGATTGGCGGCGGCCCAAGGCCTACGAAGACACCATCGAACAGGCACGCGCCGACGGTCTCAACGAGGCCGTGCGCACCGGTCTCGCGCGGGTCAACGGCACTCCCGTCTGGCTCGCCGTCTTCGACTTCCGGTTCGTCGGCGGCACGCTTTCGATCGTCGCCGGTGAGCGCCTGGCGCGTGGCCTCGAGCAGGCCGCCCAGCTCAAGATCCCCTACATCCTGGTCACCGCTTCCGGCGGCGCCCGGATGCAGGAAGGCGTACTGGCCCTGATGCAGATGGCCAAGGTCAACGCTGCGGTGGGCAGGCTCCATGCCGCACGCACGCCCTACTTCAGCGTTCTCACCGACCCCACCTTCGGCGGCGTCACCGCCTCGATGGCCCTGATGGCCGACGTCAACATCGCCGAACCGGGGGCCTCGATCGGGTTCACCGGCGCGCGCGTCATCAAACAGGCGACCTACGCCGACCTGCCGAAGGGCTTCCAGAGCGCCGACTTCCAGCTCGCCCACGGTCAGGTCGACATGGTCATCGCGCGCAACGAGCTGCGGCGCCGGGTCGCGCGCCTGCTGGAGCTCTACACATGAGCACCATCCACCGGCCGGACACGATCTCGGTCTGGCAGGTCGTCGAACTGGCTCGCCACCAGGACAGGCCCTACACCATGGACTACGTGTCGCGGCTGGTGCCCGACTTCGTCGAGCTCCACGGAGACCGGCTGTCCGGCGACGATCCCGCGATCGTGGCCGGGGTGGGCACATGGCGGGGCCGGACGGTGATGTTCATGGGCAACCAGAAAGGCCGCAACCTGGCCGACCGGCTCGCCCGCAACTGGGGGATGGTCCATCCGGAGGGCTTCCGGAAGGCGGTGCGGCTCGCCCACCAGGCAGCCAAGTTCGGCTTCCCGATCGTCACTTTGGTCGATACCCCGGGCGCTTATCCCGGCGCCGGGGCCGAGGAACGCGGCATCGCGGCGGCGATCGCGGGCGCCATCATGGAGTGGTTCGAGGTGCCGGTGCCGGTCGTCTCCTGCGTGATCGGCGAGGGCGGCTCGGGGGGCGCGCTGGCCCTCGCGGTGGCCGACCGCGTGCTCATGATGGAGAACTCGATCTACTCGGTCGCCTCGCCGGAGGCGGCGGCCTCCATCGTCTGGCGGGACGCCAACCGGAAGGTGGACGTCGCCGAGCAGCTGCAGATCACCTCCCGCGACCTGCTGACGATGGGCGTGGTCGAGGAAATCGTGCGCGAGCCGGATGGCGGCGCCCACACCGACTACGACGAAGCGGCGCGGCGGCTCGATCAGGCGCTGTGGCGTAACCTGGAGCCGCTCCTGCTCCTACCGCCCGAGCTTCTCCTCGAGCAGCGCTACGAACGCTTCCGCTACATCGACTCGCTGATCTCCGCCCACGAGCACTTCGGACCCAAAGTCGGGGTCCCAGCCGAGTCCTAGGGCGCGGTCGATTTCCGCCCCGGCCGTTCGACGTACTTGATGAGAGGGCCAATGCTGGCCCCGAATATCAGGGAGGTTCAAACGATGCGATTCATGCTTTTCATGCTCCCCGGTCTGCCCAGTGACGCGGGAGCAGAGAACTGGACCCCGACCCGGGAGGCGGTAGAGGCGATGACCCGCTACAACAAGTCGATGCAGGACGCCGGCATCGTCCTCGACCTGAACGGCCTGCACCCGCCCAGCGAAGCGGCGCGCGTCACCTTCCCGGAGGGCAAGCCGCAGGTGCTCGACGGGCCCTTCACCGAGTCGAAGGAGCTGGTCGGCGGCTACTGGATCATCGACGTCAAGTCGCGTGAGGAGGCGATCGAGTGGGCCAAGCGCTGCCCGATTGGCGGCGAAGGCCCGATGATCGAGGTACGGCAGATCTTCGAGATGTCCGAGTTCCCGCCCGAGCTGCAGGAGGCGGCCCGGCTGGAGTGAGCTCGGCGAGCGATCCGCGGGCGGCGATCGAGGCGGTCTGGAGGATCGAGTCTCCGCGCCTCATC
>CAZXGB010000009.1:0-39861 GCA_964640005.1 uncultured Actinomycetes bacterium
GTTCTGGAACACGCTGTGAGACGGCTGTGAAACGAGGACTCCTGATCGTCATCTCAGGGCCTGGGGGCGTGGGCAAGGACACCATCATCGAGCGCCTGCTGGCCGAGGATCGCCGCCTCCGCTACTCGATCTCGTACACGACCCGGCCCCGCCGCGACTACGAGGTCGATGGCCAGCACTACACATTCGTGACCGAGGCGGAGTTCGAGGAGCTGGTCCGGCAAGGCGAGTTCCTCGAGCACAAGGTCGTCAACGGTCACCTGTACGGGACGTCGGCCAGCCGGGTCGAAGAACTCCAGGCCCAGGGCTGGGACGTGATCCTCAAGATCGACGTCCATGGCGCCGAGGAGGTTCGTCGCAAGCGGCCAGACGGTGTTTTCATCTTCGTCGCGCCGCCTTCGATGAAGGAGCTTCTCCGGCGCCGGATCACCCGGGGATCTGACTCCGAGGAGGTGGTGGAGGCGAGGCAAAGGCTGGCCGAGGTGGAGATGGGCTTCGCGGACCGCTACGACTACGTGGTCGTCAACGACGAGCTGGATCGGGCCGTGGCGGAGATCGAGGGGATCCTCCAACGCGAGCGCGAGCGCCGCGCGATCGGCCAGGAGAGCGACTGACGATGCCGCTGGAGACCGTCGACGTACCTCGCGAGATCCGGGGGCTGCGCATTGCCCTCCTGGTTTCCGGCGGAATCGCCGCCTACAAGGTCGCCGACCTCGCATCGGCGCTGGTCCAGGCCGGTTGTGAGGTACGGGCCGCGCTGACGGGGGCGGCCACGCGATTCGTGGGCACGGCAACCTTCCAGGGCGTCACGGGCAACCCGGCCCAGACCGACCTCTGGCCCGCCAGCGGAACAGATCCCGAACCCCATGTTCAGCTCGGCGACTGGGCGCAGCTGGTACTGGTCGCGCCCGCCACCGCGAACTCGATCGCCAAGTTCGCCCACGGACGTGCGGACGACCTCGTGAGCGCGACCCTGCTGGCGTCCCGCTGTCCGGTGGTGGTCGCGCCGGCAATGAACGACGCCATGTGGGCGAAGGAGGCCGTGCAGGAGAACCTGGAGAAGCTGCGGCTGCGGGGTGTTCTCGTTGTGGACCCCGATTCGGGCCGGCTGGCGAGCGGTCATTCCGGCGCCGGGCGGCTGCCGTCCGGCCAGGTGCTGGTGAACGCCCTGGCCCAGGCAGCGCGCTCGCGCTACGACCTCGCCGGCCGCCACGTCGTCGTGTCCGCTGGCGGCACCCGAGAGCCGATCGACCCTGTCCGCTTCATCAGCAACTACTCGACGGGGAAGATGGGCTTCGCTTTTGCGGTGGCGGCCGCGGAGCGGGGCGCGCACGTGACTCTGGTCTCCACCGTTCAGCACCCGCCCCACCCGGGAGTCGAGGTCGTGGGGGTCGAAACCGCGGCCGAGATGCTGGAGGCCCTGCGCATGGCGCAGAGAGACGCCGATCTGCTCGTGATGGCGGCCGCTGTCGCCGACTTCCGGCTCGGCCATGTCGCCCCCGAGAAGATCCGGCGGGAGGAGCAGGAGGCCGAACTGGTGCTGCGCCTGGAGAAGATCGGCGACATCGTGGCCGAGCTCGGCCGGGCGCCGGGCGCCGACCGCGTGCTTCGCCTCGGTTTCGCCGCCGAGAGCGCCGAACTCGATGCCCGGGCCCTGGAAAAGATGGAGCGCAAGAACCTGGACGCGATCTTCGCCAACGACATCTCGCGAAAGGACATCGGCTTTGGCGCCGACGACAACGAGGGCGTCCTGTATCTGCGTGGCGGCGAGCGCCTCGAGGTGACCAAGCTGCCCAAGCGGGCCCTGGCCGACCGCGTCCTCGATGTTCTGGTCCCACGCCTCAAATGAGGCGCCGTCTGCTAGCGGCTGCTTTGCTCTTGGCGGTCGCCGCCTGCGCGCCGCCCGGATCGCCCAAGCGGACCACCTCTGACGTGGACCGGGACCGCAATGCGGTCGCCCAGGCGATCAAGAGTGCGGATGCCAGCGGCTCCACGTTCCATATGACGGAGACGCTGAGCCTGACCGGCGGGTCGATTCCCCAGGGCCAGCAGCTCCAGATCAATGCGCAGGCAGACGGCGTCATGTCTTCCGGGCGGGCGAAGTTGACCTACAAGATCCTGCGCCAGCGCAACCAGCCGATCCAGTACGACATCGTCCTCTCCGGGCCTGACATCTACATCAAGCCGCACGGCGCATCGGACTGGAAGCGCTCGGACGCCGCTGCCGCGACCGCGCTCTACCCGGGGCTTCGCCTGCCCTTGCTGCGGGAGGCCGTATTGCTGGCCAAGGACGTCAGCTCGGGCAGCGTCACCACGGTCAACAACGGCTTTGCTCACAAGTACAGGGTCACGCCGGCCTCCGATCAGCTCGAGCAGCTGGAGTCGATCCCGGTGACCGGGCAGGCTGAGCAGGCGTTCCTCAAGTCGGCAACGGCCGAGGTGGACGCCTATCTGACCCTGACGGGTGACAAGCTGACGCGGATCGAAGTCCACCTCAACGGGACCGACCCCAGCAACAACGAGCACCAGAAGGTGGATTCCACTGTCGATTTCAGCCCCAGCAAGGTGGGCGTGATCGAGATTCCGGCTAATGCGACGCTCGTGCCACCCAGCCAGATCCTGAACCTGGGCGGGTAACTCAACGTGGCGTTGTACGCCGAGGTTGCGGTCGAGGCGGGACGCTCGCTCGAGCGCGAGTCGTACACCTACTCGGTCCCCCAGGGCCTCGACGTGGCACCCGGGAGCCGGGTCTGGGTCCCCTTCGGCCGCCGCTCAACCGTCGGCTATGTCACCTCGATCGGAACCCAGGACCCGGGAATCGCGGTCAAGCCGGTGGAGCGTACGGACGCCGGCGAGCCGCTCCTGCTCGGCTACCAGGTCGAGCTGGCCCGCGCCACCGCGGAGCACTACTGGGTGCCGGTGATCGAGGTCCTGCGCGCGATGGTTCCGCCCCGCATCCGGCACGGCAAGACGACCGGCGCCGGGCCGTCAGCTCGCCAGAGCCGGCACAGCCAGCTGCTCGCGATGGCCGGCGCGGCTGGACCGGTCGACCCCGGACCGCGCCTCAACGACGATCAGCTCGGGGCCCTCGCCACGATCGCCGCCAACCGGGCCACCCTCCTTCACGGCGTCACCGGATCGGGCAAGACCGAGGTCTATGTCGAAGCGGCGAGGAAGGCCCTCGGCGAGGGCCTGCGGGTCCTGGTACTGGTACCGGAGATCACGCTGACGCCGCAGCTGGTCGGCTACTTCGCGCGCCGGCTGGGCGTGCGGCCGGCGGTCCTGCACAGCGGACTGACCGAGCTGGAGCGCGCCCAGCAGTGGTGGAAGGCGCGGCGGGGGGAGGCCGACCTCGTGATCGGCAGTCGCTCAGCGGTGTTCGCTCCGATCCCGCGCCTGGGGCTGATTTGCGTCGACGAAGAGGGCTCGAGCGCCTACAAGCAGGACCGGACGCCGCGCTACGACGCCACCTGGGTGGCCCGCCGGATGGCCGAGACGACCGGCGCCCGGATCGTGCTCGGCTCAGCGACGCCAACCGTGGCCACCTACGCCGAGGCGACGTCTGGCCGCCTGGCTCTGGCCCGGCTTCGGCATAGGGCAAGGGGAGAACCGGCTCCGGTCGAACTGGTGGACATGCGGGAGGAGATGGAGCGAGGCAACCGGCTGCCGCTTTCGCGCCGGCTGATCGAGGTCGTCGACGGCTCACTGCAGTCGGGCGAGCAGGCGATCCTCTTCCTCAACCGGCGGGGGATGGCGACCTACCTCGTTTGCCGCGAGTGCGGCCAGTCCGTGCAGTGCCCTGGCTGCTCGGTCTCGCTCGTCCAGCACCCCGAGCTGGGCGGCCTCCACTGCCACTACTGCGGCTTCACGCAGGCGGAGCCCGAGTTCTGCCCGACCTGCGGCTCGCGCCACGTGAGCGCGCGCGGAATGGGAACCCAGCGCCTGGAAGGGCTGGTCAAGAAACTGTGGCCGGACAAGAGCGTCCTCCGCCTTGACAGCGATGCACTGCGCGGCAGCGACGCCTACTTCCGGCTCTGGGAGGCGTTCGCCTCCCGCCAGGCCGACATCATGGTCGGGACGCAGATGGTGGCGCGCGGGTTCGACCTGGAGTCGGTGACCGCGGTCGGCGTCGTCGACGCCGACCTGCCCCTCCACTTCCCCGACTACCGCTCGGCGGAGAACACATACGCGCTGGTCACCCAGGTCGCCGGCCGCGCCGGCCGGGCGCCCGGGCAGCGGCACGCGCGGGTCATCGTCCAGACCTCGAATCCCGATCACTACAGCCTTCGCTGCGCCGCCGAGGGCGACTACGAGAGCTTCTTCGAGATGGAGCTGCCCTCGCGCCAGGTTTTCTCGTTTCCGCCCTTCGCCGAGCTGGCCGTGCTGACCTACACCTCGGCCGACGACGGCAAGGCGGCGGCGACCGCCCGCGAGGCGGCCGACGCGATCGCCACCGGCCTGGTCCGCGAAGGGCTGCAGGGCATCCGGATGCTCGGCCCGGCGCCCGCCTTCATCCACAAGCTGCGCGGCGAGTACCGCTGGCAGATCACGCTCAAGGGTGTGCGGCTCGACCGCGCCCGGATGCTTCAGCCGAGAGGGAAGGGCTGGAGCATCGACGTGGATCCGGTGTCGTGAGCGCGCTCGACGAGCTCATCGAACGCTACCGAGCTGAGTGGCGAGCGGCGGTGGCTCACCCATTTATCGAGGGCGTCCGCGACGGCGGCCTCCCCGAGGCCGCCTTCCAGTCCTGGCTGGTCCAGGACTACCTCTTTGTGAGCGACCTGCTGGCCTTCCAGGCGCGGTTGCTCGCGATCGCTCCGCGTTCGGCCCAGGCCGTCCTCGCCGCGGGACTGGTGGCCCTGGAGGCGGAGCTGGGCTGGATGGAAGGCCACGGCCGGCGGCTCCGGCTCGACCTCGACGTCGGCCGCAATCCCGCTACCGCCGCCTACCGGCATTATCTGGAAGAGGTGCTGGAGCAGGGGTTTGCGCCCGCTATCACGACTCTCTGGGCGCTCGAGCGGACCTACCTGGAGGCCTGGCGGAACGCGGCTCCGGGAGCGGGCGCGTATCGCGAGTTCGTGGAGCACTGGACGGTGCCCGAGTTCGCGAGCTACGTCGGCCAGCTCGCCCAGGTCACGGAAGCCGCGGGGGCCAGCGAGCAGGCCTTCCTGCGCACCGCTCGGCTGGAGCACGACTTCTGGGAGCACGCGTTCGGGCATGAGCTTCACTGAGGAGCTGCGCGACCTGGCCGACCCGATCTGGCAGGCGCAGCTCCGGCATCCGTTCGTCCGGGGCATCGCGGGCGGCACCTTGGAGCTCGGGCGGTTGGCGTATTGGGTCCGGCAGGACCATCGCTTCCTGGTCGAGTACTGCCGGCTGTTCGCGCTCGCGGCCGCCCGCGCTCCCGACCTGGACACGGTGACCAGGTTCGCCGAGCTCCTGGTGGCCACGGTACGCGACGAGATGGCCCTTCACCGGTCTTACGCCGAGCGGTTCGGCATCTCAGAGGCGGAGCTGGAGGCGGAGCCGATGGCCCCGACGACGCGGGCATATGCGGATTTCTTGATCCGGACCGCCGCCGTCGGCGACTTCGCCGAGCTGGTTGCGGCGCTGCTGCCCTGCATGTGGGGTTTCAGCTGGCTCGGCCAGCAGCTGGCACGGGGCCGGCGGCCGGCTGACGAGCGGTTAGCCGCATGGATCGACTCCTATGCCTCGGAGGAGTTCGCGCAGCAGGCTGGTTGGTGTCGCGAGCTCTGCGACCGGGCCGCCGAGGGGGCCGGGCAGCCAGTGCGCCAGCGGATGCGTCAGGCCTTCCTCACCTCCAGCCGCTACGAGCTCGCCTTCTGGGACATGGCCTGGCAGGGACCTGAGGGGGCATCCCCGGGCCCTGGGTAGAATCAGGCCGAAGTGGCCATTCGCCCGATCCTCACCTTTGAGAGCCCCGTGCTCCGCGAGAAGTCGAAGAAGGTTTCCCGAGTCGACGCCTCCATCGTGCGCCTGCTCGACGACCTCGCCGAGACGATGCTGGCCGCGCCCGGCGCCGGTCTCGCCGCCAATCAGGTCGGAGTGGCCCTGCGCGTGTGCGTGGTCAAGGGCGACGAGAACCAGATCTACCAACTGGTGAACCCGGAGATCGTCAAGGGCGAGGGGGTGCAGGTGGGCTATGAGGGCTGCCTCAGCTACCCGGGCTGGGTGGGCAAGGTCGCCCGCCACGAAACGGTCAAGGTCAAGGCCCTGAACCGCAAGGGCAAGGAGGTCCGCATCACCGCCTCCGGCTTTACGGCCCGCGCCTTCCAGCACGAGATCGACCACCTCGACGGCGTCCTCTTCACCGACCGGCTGACCAGCCTGGACACGCTGACACGCGTCGAGGACCTGGAGTGGGAGGAGGAAGAGGAGGCGGCGGCCGAGGCGGTTCAAGCCTAGCCGGCACAGGTAGTCCTGTGCGCATCGTTTTCGTGGGCACGTCTGCCTTTGCCGTGCCCTCGCTGCGGGCGCTGGTCGCCGCCAGCCACGACGTGCCCCTCGTCGTCACCCAGCCCGACCGCCCCGGCCACCGCCTCCGGCTGACTCCGCCACCGGTCAAGCTGGCGGCGGACGAGCTCGGGCTGCCGTTCTTCCAGCCCGAACGGATTCGCGAACCGGAGGCGATCGAACGGATCAGCGCCGCTCGGCCGGAGCTCATGGTGGTGGTCGCCTACGGGCAGATAATCCCCCGCCGGGTGCTCGAGATCCCGCCTCGGGGCGTGATCAATGTGCACGCCTCCTTGCTGCCCGAGCACCGCGGCGCGGCCCCGATCGCGCACGCGATCCGGCGCGGCGACCGGGTGACCGGGGTCACGATCATGCGGATGGACGAGCAGCTCGACCACGGGCCGGTCCTGAGCAAGCGGGAGGTCGAGATCGGGCCCCACGAGAACGCGGCCGACCTCGGAGAGCGCCTGGCGCGCCTGGGTGCCGACCTTCTGGTCGAGACGCTGGCGCGGCTTGATGAGATCACGCCCGAGGAGCAGGACCACGCGCGAGCAACGCTGGCGCCCAAGCTGAGCCGCGAGGACGGCCAGCTCGACTGGAACCGCCCGGCGGAGGAGATCGATCGCGTGGTGCGTGCTTTCCAGCCCTGGCCGGGAGTCACGCTGCCCTTCGCGGGGGAGCGCGTAAAGGTGCTGCGTGGCCGGCCGGTGCCCGGTCAGGGGCGTCCGGGCGAGGTGCTCGAGGTGGGCGACGAGGGCGTTGTCGTGGCCGCGGCCGAGGGCGCCTACCGGCTCGAGGAGGTGCAGGTGCCCGGAAAACGGCCGGAGGCCGCCAGCTCGCTTGTGGGTCAGCGCCGTGCCGGCTAAGGACAAGGATCCCAACCGCGAGGTCGCGGTCAACCGGCGCGCCTTCCACGACTACTTCATCGACGAGCGCTTCGAGGCCGGCCTCGTTCTGACGGGCACCGAGGTGAAGTCGCTGCGGGCCGGCAAGGCCAACCTGCGCGACGGCTATGTCCGTATCGACGGGGGAGAGGCCTGGCTGGAAAACGTACACATCTCGCCCTACACGCAGGGCGGCTATGTCAACCATGACCCGACTCGCCCGCGCAAGCTGCTGCTGCACCGAGACGAGATCTCCTCGCTGATCGGCAAGGTCCGCCAGAAGGGCTACACGCTCGTGCCTCTTCGCATCTACTTCACACGCAACCACGCGAAGGTCGAGGTCGGACTCGCGCGCGGCAAGCGCGAGTACGACAAGCGGCAGGCGCTGGCCGAAGCCGACGCCAGACGGGAGATGGCGCGCGCCCTTCGGCGATGAACGAGCAGCGGGTCTTCGGGCTGACCGTAGGCCGCCTGGAGGCCTTCAGCGACGGGGTCTTCGCTTTCGCGGCGACGCTTCTGGTGGTGAGCATCCAGGTGCCGCACCCCGCCCCCGGCCAGCTGCTTTCCGCCCTCATCGGTCTGTGGCCGGCCTATGCGACCTACGCCGCCAGCTTCCTGACGATCGGCATCATGTGGCTGAACCACCACGGTCTCTGCACCCGCCTGCAGGCGGTCGACCGGCGGCTGGCAGTCCTCAACCTGCTGCTGCTGATGATCATCGCCTTCATTCCATTCCCGACCGCCGTTCTCGGGGAGAGCATCCGAACGGCGACCGACCCTTCGACCGCGGCGGCGTTCTACGCCGCGGCTTCCTTGGCGATGGGGCTTGGATTCGCCAGCTTCTTCACCTACATCGCCCGCCATCCGAGGCTTCGCCGCCCTGAATTCCAGCATGGGGACTTCTTCGCACAGGGCCGCCGGTTCCCCCTGGGCCTCGCCGTCTATCTCGCCTGCATACCGCTGGCCTGGGTCAACGCGCCGCTGGTCGTCCTCTTGGTTGGCGCGACCGCGATCTATTACGCCTTCGACCACCTCCCTGGTCCTGACGAGGGGGCGTAGCCTGGGCGCATGGCCGATAAGGAAGAGCGCGAGGACATAGGCACCGAAGAGCAGGATCTCGGGCACCACACGACGGAGAGCGAGCGGATAGCGCGCAACGTCGACCCGGCGGAGAGCTTCTCGATCCACGACCCCACGCCGGACGAGCTCGACGCCGACGACGGCTACATCGACGAGCCGCCCGATGTGGCAGCCGAGGACAGCCTCCCCACCGAAGAGATCGACCGCGAAGACGAGGAATAGCGCCGCGGAGGGCTTTCGCTAGGCGGCCAGGTTGATGCCGATCGCGCGCAAGCGTTTGTTGAGGCCGTTCATAGCGAACTCCAGCACCTCTTTCTGCTCGCGCCCGAACTCCGAGTAGTAGCGCTCATCCGGCGGTTCGATGGTGCCCGAGATCAGGGGCAGGCACTCGACCAGAGTCCTCTGGATCAGCGGAGCGAACCGCTCCGCGTCCTCGCGGACAGCTTCCTGGAGCACCTTCACGCCGAAGTTCACGTGTCGCGACTCGTCGCGGGCGACCGCCGTGAAGCCCTGGTAGTAGCCGAGATGGGTGAGCCCCCGCTCACGCATCTCCTCCAGCTGGAATCGCTGGCCGGTGAGGGCCAGGGTGCCCTCGACGACGATGTGATAGATGGCGACCCCCTCGATGAAGGCTTCGATGTCCGTGGGGTTGGTCGCCATCCGCTGGGCCACGCTCGGCAGCCGGTCGTAGAAGAGCTCGTTGTAGCCCTCGTTGGTGTCCGGCCGGATCTCCTCCAGGATTTCCTTCATGTCGGCGGCTTCGGTGCCGACCACCTCCCGCCACCAGCGGTCAAAGAAGACCGTGTGCCGGGCCTCGTCGACCATCTGACTGGACAGGAAGATCTCTACCTCAGGTGTTGGTGCTGCCCAGACGAAGGGCGCCAGTGTGGCCGTGACTCGCTCCTCACCATTGAAGAAAAGGCGGCGCGACCACAGAGTGGCCTTGCGCTCGATGTCGGTCGCCTGCTCCCAGAGCTCGCGATCCGGCGTGAAGTCAAGGTCGGCCACGGCCCATTGCTGCTTCTCCCAGCGCCGGAAGAGGTCGAGGTAGGTGGGCATGTTCTCCAGCCCGCGGTCGATGAAGAGAAGCACGTCGTCGATCCGGATGTCGCCGAGTTGCTTCAGGTCGGCGTTGGCGACCCGATCCAGGACATCCTCGGGCGGCTGGCCCGCTCGCTCTTTGACCTCCACGTCAGACCTCCGTTTCATAGGCCGCCCGCCCCATGCGAGCGGCGTGCTGCACGATCTCGGCGCGCTCGAGGAGGCGATCCTCGATCCACCAGAGTCCGAGTTCGGTGACCATCCCGGCGAGCGCGTGACCGATCAGCGGCCGCCGCTCGACTGGAATCTCCCCGAGGCTGCGCGAGCAGATCTCGAGAAAGCGATTGGTGAGCCCGCGGTACAGATCGGCAAACGCCGGATCCGCTTGGAGCGCCTGCCGGAAGAAGACTCGATAGAGCTCCGAATGGTCCTCCACGAAGCCGAAGAAGCTGTCAACCGCAGCCGGCAGCGGACTCGCGGCAACTGCCGCCGCTCGGAGCCGGCCCTCGAGGTCGGCGGCCGCTCGTTCGATCACCGCCTCGAAGAGCCCCCGCTTGCTGTCGAAGTGCTGATAGAGGAGTGCCTCTGAAACACCGGCCGCCGTCGCGATCTCGCGCGTGGTCGCCTGGTGGTAGCCGGAAGAGCCGAAGACGCCCTCGGCGGCGTCCAAAATGGCCGCCCGGCGCTTTTCCGCGGTCAGCCGGCGAGGAACGGCGGCGGTTGCTGGCATTCCTAAGTAAGTGCTCACTCACGCTAGCGAGAAAGGTGTAGGCCGTCAAGCTTGCGGGTAGAATTTGCGTGTCCAGCTTCGTGGGGGCGTCCGGCTTCGACGGGGCAGTTGGGCTTCGAGATAGCGAGCCGAAGGCCGTGTGCGTTACAGCGGCAGGCAACACAAATGCCAACAACAATCGCGCTCTCGCCTACGCTGCGTAAGCAGTAAGGGTATGAGCCCCGGGACCTAGATCCCGGGCGCCGCCTCAGGTTGCGCCGGTGAACCTGAGGGCCGGTGTCACACAAAGCCGGCTCGCCGCTTCGGGGGAGCTTCGGCCCCGAGCGGGACGCTTACCGCAGCTGGCTCGTAGGGATCCTGTCAGGAGGAGCCCGAGGGCGAGATCAAATTCCTGGACACGCTCGTAGAGGTCTCGGAGGACGCTGCTTCGGACGCGGGTTCAACTCCCGCCGCCTCCACCAAGATCATCAGGTCGATGGACAATCGGACGAAAACTGGCCGATTTGGCCAACTATCGTGAAAAAGCACGATCGGCCAGGATGCGTGAAAAACGGGCCTCGAGAACCTGTCTCTTCGAGCTCAGCTTGTTCCGGGCGGCCAAGTTTCGTGAAACCGTTCGGGGTGTCCCGGCGGCCAACTGTCCTGAAATCAAGGCCTGAATCTGCCCTGGCTGATCGGGGGTGACCTGCTCGGCCAACTAGCGTGAAATTGCTCGCCTTCAGGCCGCGGTTCGAGTTCAGATCGTCCAACGCGGTCAACTTTCGTGAAATCCCGTATGGCCAACTGTTCTGAAATTTCGACACCAGCGGCCAACTTTCCTGAAATCCGGCCCTGAAATCGCTCTTTCCGTATTCGAGCAGTCCCGTGCGGCCAACCATCGTGAAATCGCATTCGCATGGCCAACAAGCCTGAAGGTCGGCAGTGCCTACTCGCCGCGAGCCCGCCGACCCTCAGCCTCTAGCGCCTCCAGCTCCGGCCCTGCAATCGGGACGGCCAGCGTGTTGTGCCTGACGTAGACGGTGGCTGCCTTCAGCTTCCAGACGTCGCGGCTCACCCGGTATGGCAGCTGGGCGCGCTCGCTCAACACCTCGATTAGGCCCGCCTGGCCTCCGGCCACCTCGACGACCGAATAGCGGATGGCCGGGACAGGCACGCAGTTCGCCGACAGTACGCTCTCCATTCGGTGGGCGTCGACAGCCGGGTCCACGCTGCTGGTGAACCGCCGACTCCGGTCGTTGTAGCCGAGCACCATGAACCTGCGGCTGCTGACCAGTGTGTTGGCAAGCGCCAGGATGTCCTTGCTGAACTCCGCCCTCTCGCGCTCCGTGTCGAGGCGGACGACTTCCTTGACGTCGACGCTGGTGGTTTCCCAGCCCTCGACGATCTCGTTCAGAAGCGACAGCAGCTTCGAAGGCTCGCGTTGGGTGGCGATCACTGCCCCGATGTAGGTCGGTCGCACTATGCACATGGCGTTGGTGAGCAACGGCTCGTCGATGCAGCGCTCGTGTCGGAGCCGGTCGGAGATCGCGTGGGCGGCCATTTGGCTGGCCTCGAGGCCCAGCTCGACCAAAACGTCCTTGAGCTCGACCTCTTGCATGTCGGCGCAGTTGGCGCCCTGGACCTCGCTGGCCGCGACGACGGACTGAAGAACCTTGAGGTCTTCCGGCAGGGGCTGGGAGGACCGAAACAACTCCGGCCAGAGCTGGCGGAGTCCGCCGGCGCGGACCACCTTGATGGCGTCCGGCCTAACCCGCAGCATCCACCGCTCGTGTTCGACCAGGCCCATGCTGGCCAGGTCACGGCCGGCCGTGTCCAGCGCGTGCTGGACGTCGACCTTGTCCATGCCGACCCCAACTGCATTGGCAACGCCGGCGATCCCGATGCCGATCGAGCCGCGGTACTCGTCCTCACTCATATGCTTCACGGCGCCGGCCAACACCGCGTCAACCCACTCGACGTACCTCATTCGAACGCGCGTGCGATGCTATCGACGAGGGGCAGGGTCGGCGCCGGGCCGCCCGGCTGATCAGCCGACTCGGGCTCCAGGAAAGGACTTGGCCAGGGTCGCTAAGAACGAATCCCAGGCCTCGCGGCCGGCGTCCATAGGGATCTCGAAGCTGACCTGCACCCGGACGGTGGGGCCAGGGCGTGAAGCGACCGCTGACCCAAGCGAGTGCGCACCACTCAGCTCCACCGCCTGCTCAAGGTCAAGAGGGGCGACGTCCATTCGTAGGTCTGGCCCATGACCCCCAGCTGGCATGCCACGACGTCTCCGCTTCCCGGCGGGAACAGCTCTCCGACCGGGTAATCGCCACCCGGCTGGAAGTCGTGTTCCGCGAGCAGGGCTTCAACGATCCCGCGGTAGTCCTCAGGCCCGGGCTCTGGATACATGAGCGGTGGGGATCGAAGTAGTGCCCAAGCTGCCGACCTCTAAAGGTAGGCCCATCGATCCTCATTGACCGGTGCTGCCGCATCGCGTCGATCATCACGTCGTCCAGCACGGACGCCTTCCTGATCCGGATGCGCGCTTCGACCTGGCCCGGACCAAAGGTGTCGGACTGGAAAAATCCTGAACCCCACGTCCGATCGACCAGCTCCCGGACCTCCTCAGCGAGGAACGACGGAACACTGAAACTGGTCCAACTCGCCCTGTGGGCGGTCGCCTGCGTCGCCCGGGTCACTGCGTCGGTAGGGCGGGCGCGATCTCGTCGGCGAACCGCTGCAGCTGTTCGAGGAAGTCCTGCAGGTCGTTGGAGAAGGGCTCGATCACCACTTGATGGACTCCGACGTCCGCGTAGCCGTGGATCTGCTCGATGATGGCACCGACGTCGCCGTGCAGCGCAGACGCGCGCTCCACGCCGTCGATCGTTCCGCCGACGCGTGTCCACAGACGCAGCGAGACCGTGAAGTCCTCCTTGTGTCCGTACCGATCCATGACAGCGAGCGCGGCGCGCGCACCGTCCGGTGACAGCCTGAGGCCGTGCCACCCGTCCCCCAGGGTCGCCGCCCGTCTCAGCGCCGCCTGGCTGTTTCCGCCCACGACAATGGGTATTTGGACGGTCGGCCGCGGGGAGAAGAGCACGTCGCTGAAGTTGATGTGCTCACCGTGAAACTCGGGGGCGGCGCTTTCGAACAGCGCGCGCAGCGCGAGGACGTACTCGTCAGCCAATCGGCCGCGCATGCCGAAGTCAGCCCGCAGGTATGCGTATTCCTGTTTGACGTAACCGACGCCGACGCCAAGGACAAGCCGGCCGCCACTGAGATGATGGACCGTGGCAGCCTGTTTCGCGACGAGGAGGGGGTCGCGCTGCGGGAGCACCAGGATTCCGGTGGCCAACCGGATGTGCTCGGTGATGGCGGCGAGGTGGCTGAGCGTCGTGAAGGACTCGAGCAGGTTGCCGTAGGGCTCAGGCATGCTGGTCGGGAGCAGGATGTGATCGCCAGACCACAGCGATGAAAAGCCAAGCTCCTCGGCCCGCTGGGCGACCGCGATCATCGCTTCCCGATGCCCGAGCCGGCTGAAGTTCGGCAGGTTCAAGCCGGCGATCATTGACTGGTCCTCCTCTAGGGCCGGGTTGGCGGTCGAGGACGGCGGGGGCAGGTGTTCAGATGGAGCGGATGGCGCCTCCGTCTACCGGGATCATGGCGCCGGTGATGTAGGACGCGGCGGAGGAGAGCAGGAAGGCCGCTGCCCGTCCGAACTCGGCGGGTTCGCCGTACCTGCGCAACGGGATGTCCTGGGATAGGCGGGCGCGGACCTCGTCGGGGTCGCCGCTGAGGGCGTCCAGCTGGCGGACCCTATCGGTGGCGATCCGGACGGGCAGCAGCCCGTTGACCCGGATGCCGGAGGGTCCGTGTTCGTCAGCGAGCGTCTTCACCACGCCAGCCAGACCTGGGAAGAGCCCGTTGGAGATGGCGAGGCCGGGCAGCGGCGCGCGTACGGAGCCGGCTAGTACGAAGGCGATCGAGCCACCCGTCCCGGTGAGTGAGGCGGTCGCGGCATCATCCTGGCTTGTGCCGCTGAGGTCTGCCGCAAGGACCCGGGCAAGCCGGACGGCGCCGAGGAAGACGCTCTCGAATGCAGACCGCCACGCGTCGTCCGCGGCAGCCGCGATTGTCCCGGCGGGGGGGCCGCCCACGCTGATCAGCGCACCGTCCAGGCGGCCGAAACGATCTCGCGCCGCGGTGATCAGCTGGCTGGGGGCAGCGGGATCGGCGTTATCTGCGACGATCCAGGCGGCGGCGCCCGCCGCGATGTCCTGGCCGAGGCGCGCCGCGGCCGCGGAGGCGGTGGCCTGGTCGGGAGCGCTGAGCAGCACGCGGGCGCCCTCCGCGACCAATGCCTGCGCCGCGGCGAACCCCAGGCCCCGGCTGCCGCCGGTCACCAGGTAGGTCCTGTCCCGCAATCCGAGATCTATGCGGCCATTCTGCCGTGTCGGGCGGAACGACGGGCTATGCCCAGGCGTCCGTCCTGCCGGGCGGCCGGAATCAGCACTGGGCAGCCGAATCGGAAATGCTTCGATCCGAGCGAACTTTCCGCCCCGGGTGTCCAACGCCGGCTGCGGTCCGAACCTTGAGCCGCGGTTCCGCCTTGGCGAGGAGCCTGAGTAAGCAATCCTTCAACTGCGACGAACGAAGCGGGGCCTATTAGGGTGTGAAGAGGTGCTCGATTCCGGCCGCGAATAGGGTCACTCGGATACTTTCGGCCACCGATGAGGGTAATGGGGTCCAAGACTGGCGGCGAAGCCCGAACTTGCGCCGTGGCCACGAATAAGGTCGGAAACGGTCACTCGGCGGGTTCCGTCCCAGGGGATAGCGCTCGACCACTGCGTGGCAGCAGGCGAAGCGTCGTCTGCACGACCTCTGACTTGACCATGGCTTGCGTCTCCTCCGGCCAGCGCCGGCCGTACTTCTGCCGGTAGGCGTCGTCCACCTGCCGGTTGACCCCGGCATCCAGTTCTGGCTCCACGCGTACGGGGATCGTCGTCGATCGCCAGCGGATCACCGCGCTCCCAGTGCGCAGCGTCCGCTGGTACCAGCGCCCGCGCTCACCCAGGTAGGAGCGGACAAAGACTGCGCCGTCGACGACCACGACCCAGATGGTGGTCGAGTAGGCCTTGCCGCCCTCCTCGGTTTCGATGCGGATCTCGACAGCATCAACGAGCTGCTGGAGCTGCTCGTCGGTCAAGCTCTTGGCCTCGCTCACAGGTCCCTTTTTTCGACCTTACGACCCGGCCGACCTGTTTACGCTGGCCCTTGTGAGGCCGGATATTCGTTTCGACCTGACTCCCTACCTGCCGGCCGGAGCCCGCGAATTCGTGCCCGAGCGCGAAGAGCGAGTCGCTTGGGCGCGCCTGCACGCCTTTCGACGGACGATGGAGCGTGATGTCAACCCCGACGACACGATCGAGCCCGATGAAGTGACCGAATCGTCACTTCGGCGCCCGGAGCTTTTCTACGAACCGCGGCACCTGGTCCGCGAGCGCGACGGACAGGTGATCAGCACGCTGTCCATGTCCGCGGTCCTGCCGGGCAGCCCGGAGTACGAGGGCAACCATCACCTGATCTCGGCGGACATCAAGGTGCTTCCCGCCCATCGCCGGCAAGGCCTCGCCTCGGGCTGGCTGTCCGCCATCGTCGCCTACGCCGAGAGCCGCGGCGCGCGCCTGGTGTCGCTCGACAGCGGGCATGAGGCTGGTTACGCGTTCCTCGCGTGGCTCGGCGCAGAGGCACGGTTGCGTGAATGGGAAAGCCGTCTCTGGCTCCAGCGCACGGAGTGGGAGCGAATCCGGCAGTGGGCGGCAATCGACCCTCAGGGCCAGCGGCTCGAACGGTACCAACCGTTCCCTCCTGAACCGACCTGGGGGGCCTACTCACGCGAGTACACCGAGCTGACGCGCCACGTCCCGCGTGAGGAACTGGATAAGGGCGACTGGATTCTCACGCCCGAGCGCATGCGGGAACACCGGGCTCGTTTGGTCGAACAGCGCCGAACTCTCCACGTTCTGGCCGCCTTCGACAGTGAGGGCATGACCGGGCTCACTGAAATCATCCACTCGGAGCACGATCCCGCGGCGCTCGAGCAGGAGCTGACCGCCGTGCATCCCAGAGCTCGAGGTCGGGGCCTCGCGAAGCTCCTCAAGGCACGCCTGCTGCTCGAGCTGCGGGAGCAGTACCCAGAGGCGCGCTTTGTGCGGACCTACAACGCCGGCTCCAACGACGCCATGTGGGCGATCAACGAGGCCATGGGTTTCGAGCGCCACCGGCAGTGGGTCGCCTACCAGGTCGAGATCGACCAGCTGCGCGCGCGGATCGGTCGCAGATAGCGCTCAAATCTCCTCGTAGGCGGCCGAGCGTGTCGTGAAAGTGGCGGTGCCGAAGATTGCGCGCAGGATCGGCGTCACGAAGGTGTAGCGGTAGGCCGCCTGGACCTGCACCAACCGGCCCTTTACGACGCAGGTCGCCTGCGTGTAGCCGGGCTGGGCGACGAACTGGTTGCTGGCCGCACTCCAGCTGCCGCAGGAGGCCGCCGGTCCGCTCCCGGCAACCAGGTAGCTGATGGTGATGTCGGTGTCTTTGTTGCTGATCGAGATCGGAAGCGCCCGTACCAGCAGCACACCCTCGATCGTGTTCGCCGGCGGGTTGGCCGCGCTCGTCCAGGCGGTGGGATTGGTGGCCGCAAATCGGGCGGCGGCGCGGTCGGACTGATAGGCGGCGATTCGCGCGATGAAGAGGAGCCCGAAGTCCATGACGCCGAGCACGATCAGGATCACGAGCATCGAGACGACAGCGAACTCGGCGCTCGCCTGCCCGCGGCGCCTCACTTCAGAGCCACCGCCGCGCCTCTCGACGCCGCAACGGTGAAGGTCGTTCGGGTGGCGAGTCCGATCGAATAGAGCAGCGTCACGCCGTTGAAGGTGACGGAGAGGTTGCTGCTGGTGGTCAGGAAGGGCATGAGGACGGCGTCGAACATGCCGTTGACGGTGAGGGCGCCCGCGCTGACGGTGCTGGACCCATTGTCGTTGGGGTCAGCCCAGACCGCGATCCCCGAGTAAGTCCCGCTCGAGGGGGCGGTGATCGTCGCCGTGCCGCCGCTGATGTTGAGTGAGCCGCCGCCACCACCGCCACCGCCCCCAGACCCACACGTCGTGGGATAGCCCGGACACGCGAGGTAGATGGTCACACCGCTCCCGGTGAGCGAACCGCCGGCGACATCGATGCTCCCCGTGACGACGTAAGTTCCCGGGTTGAGCGTGAGCGCATAGGCGCCGTTGACCGTGATGCTCGAGTAGACACCCGGCGAGACGCTGCCCGAGCCGGCGTTCGGGCTGCTGTAGGCGACCGGCGCACCGCTGACCACGGGTGCCGCTCTGGCAGCCAGCGGGTCGGTCGCGGCGGTCCCTGTGATAGGCGCCGGGGAGACGCTGGCTCCAGGACCGAGGAAGTAGTGGCCGCCCACGATGACCACGGAAGGCGCAGTCACCGAGGCGTTGTTTCCCAACGCGAGGGCCGGGTTGCCGGTGGAGTTGATGGTCAACCGGCCTCCTGTGACCTGCACGACGGAGCTGGGGAGGGCCCCGAGAGTGGTTCCACTGCCGGCCATCACGCAGAGCGCGCACGAGCTGCCGCTGGCCGGAACCGAGGCCGTGGCGGCGGCGCTGACGGTCACCGTGTGAACGCCCAGCACGGACATGAAGAAGGTCCGCATCGGGTGGGCGACCCTAGCCGACACGCTGGCCACGCTGCCTGCGTTCCCGGTCACCGCGCCGCCCGAGTCGTAGAAGCTCAGGGTCAGCTCGCTAGTCGGAAGCCCGTTCTCTGTCATCACGTCGCCGGCCAGCGTGGTCGCCGAGGCGATCGTGGCGCCGCTCAGGGTGACCCCGTAACCCGCGGCCAGCGCCGCCCCGTCGGCCGCGGCCGAGGCCTGCTGCTGCGTGGCGGCCACTTCGCCCCCGTCGATGACCAGCCCGACGAAGCCGACCAGGATCAGTGAGAGCAGGGCGATGAAGGCGGCGACCTGACCTCGCTGCGTCACTGCTGGATCACCATGGCCGCGGCACCGCTGACCTGGATCCCGGCGCCGAAGAGCTGGCGGACGATCGGCGTGAAAACGGGGTAGCTGCTGGTCAGTTGAACCCGCACGATGCTGCCGGGCGTCACGCAGGTGCCCTGTGTGTAGCCGCTCTGTGGCACGAAGCCGCCGCCTCCGGAGGTGCTGTAGCTGCCGCACCAGGTGGTGGTCGCTCCGCTGACGGCGTAGTAGCGGATCAGAATGTGCGAGTCGTCGTTGGGGATGGAGGCCGTGCCGCCGGCGGCCGCGCGCGCCTGACCCTGAATCGTGTTGGAGGATGGGGCCGGAGCTGCCGACCAGGCGGTCGAGTTGAGAGCCGCCCAGCGGGCGGCGGCGCGGGCGGCGCCGTTGACCTCGATCTTGTTGGCGAGCAGGAAGCCGAAATCGACGACGCCGCCGAGCAGCAGCAGCAGGACGGTCGAGACGATGGCGAACTCGACGAGCGCCTGGCCTCTGACACTCCGCCGCCGCAGCCGGGTGCCGCGGGCCACGTAAGACACGGCGAGCGAACGATAGCCGAACGGCGAGGCGGTATGATCCCGACCGCGGATGAGCGCCGTCAGTCGCCCACGGCGGGTCAACGTCCCGGTCGTCCTCCTCGGCGCCGTCCTCGCTGTGCTCGGCTTTCTGAGCGCGCTGCTGCTCGCGAGCAGTCACGGGACCCCGGTCCCGGGAACCGCCGGAGCCACCGCATCCATAGTCGTCGCCGCGCGCGACCTACCGGCGCGCACCGCACTCTCCCGGGCCGACCTGGCGACTGTCAATTACGCGCTCGCCGACCTGCCTCCGGGCGCCGTCACCAAGCTCGATTCGGTGGTGGGGATGGTCGCGGTCGCCGACGTCCGCAAAGGCCAGCCGATCCTCGACAACCTGGTCATCCGGAATCCGGAGGTCCTCGGAGCCGCGGCCCAGCCCTACCTGCCGCTGCCGAAGGGCTTCGTCGCCCTGACCCTGCCCGCCGGCGAACAGCAGGCGGTGGCGGGCTACATCCAGGCGGGCGACCGCATCGACGTGGTTGCCGTCGTGTCACTCAAAGGCGGCGCGAGCGGCGTCCGGACGATCTACACCAACGTCCCGGTCCTCCGCATCGGCCCGGCGCCCGACGATGTCGCCGGGGGGGCTACGGGCGCCCTCAGGCGGGGAGGCTTGAGCTCCAGCATCACGGTCGCGGTCAACCAGTGCCAGGCCGAATACCTGAGCTGGTTCGTCACCAACGCGAGCCTCCGGTTCACACTGCTGTCCTCGGCCGACTACAAGGACCGTCAGGATCTCGCCAGCGACGACCAAGCCTGTGGCGGCAACCCGAAGGTGATCAACGAAGCCGACATTCGTGCCCGCTGGCCGGGGCTTGCGTGACGCCCATTCTCGCGGCCCTGGCAGCCGGGAGCGGACTGGCCCTGGTCGTCTGGGGCCTTTCGCCGCTCCTGGCCGGACTGTTCGCCGCCGGTGCCGTCGACCAGCGGATCCTCGCCTACGGCATCGAGGGCCGGCGCACTCAAGCGGTGCCGGACGAGCCGGGCTTCGGCGAGCGGATCGTCGCTCCGCTCCTCGACCGGCTGCGGCGCTTCGTCGCCGACCGCACTCCTGACGCGTCGGTGGCGGCGATCGAGTCCAAGCTGTCCATGGCGGGCACTCCCTACGACCTGGGCGGGGTCGACTTCCTGATCCTGCGCGCCGCAGTGGCCGCTGGCGGGCTGGCGCTCGGGCTCCTGGCCGGCCTTGTCACCGGCAATGTCGGACTGGCCCTGGTCGGCGGCGCTGGTCTGGCGGCGGTGCTCTGGGCCCTACCCGCGGTCTGGCTCGACCAGGGCGTGGCCGCTCAGCGCCGCGCCATCGCCACCGCCCTTCCCACCGTCCTCGACTTCCTCGCCGTCTGCGTGGACGCCGGCCTGACCTTCGACGGCGCCCTCGCCCGGGTCGTCGAGCGCTACCGGAATCCGCTGACGGCGGGCCTGGAGGTGGCGATGACCGAGGTACGGCTCGGCCGGCCGCGCCCCGAAGCGTACGAGGCCTACGGCGTCTCCACCGGCGTCGACGAGGTCCGCCGGTTCATCACCGCGGTCCTGCAGGGGGAGACGATGGGCGTCCCGGTCACCCGAACGCTGCGGATGCAGGCGGACGAGATGCGCTGGCGGCGCCGGCAGCTAGCTCGTGACCGGGGCGCCCAGGCGAGCGTGAAGATGTTGATCCCGCTGATCGTGTTCGTGATGCCCACGATCTGGCTGATCCTCCTTGGCCCAGCGCTGATCGAATTCCTGAGCCGCGGCCTCTAGCAGGCTCTAACAGGCGAACAAGCTTCCGGGCGCAGCGGTTGAATGGGGCCATGGCACTTCTCTTCGGCTACCACATGCCCAACTTCACCTACCCGGGCACGCCCTCCGACCAGCTCTTCGACAGGGTGAGCGAGCAGGCTCGAGCGGCCGAGGCCGCGGGCTTCGGACTCGTCACCGTGATGGACCACTTCTACCAAATTCGCAGCATCGGTCCCGAGGAGGAGCCGATGCTCGAGGCATATACGACGCTGGGCGCGATCGCCGCCCAGACGAGCCGCGTTCGCCTGGCCACGCTGGTCAGTGGCGTGACCTACCGCAACCCCGCTCTTCTGGGCAAGAGCGTGACCACGCTCGACGTGATCTCCAAAGGCCGAGCCATGCTCGGCATCGGCGCCGCCTGGAACGACTCCGAACACGAGGGCTACGGCTTCGAGTTCCCGCCCACCGGCCGGCGCATGGATCGCCTGGACGAGGCCCTGGCCATCTGCAAGGCGATGTTCACCGAGCAGCGGCCGAGCTTCCACGGGCGGTACTACCGCATCGAGCGGGCGCTCAACAGCCCGCGCCCTGTGCAGCCGGGCGGGCCACCGATCCTGGTCGGGGGTGGTGGCGAACAGCGGACGCTGCGCCTGGTCGCCAAATACGCCGACTACTCGCACTTTTTCGCCCTCTCGATGGACGATCTCAAACGCAAGCAGGAGCTGCTCGACGGCTACTGCGAGGAGATCGGGCGCAACCCGCGCGAGATCACGCGTACGCTGGCGGCGCCCGTCATCCTGGTTCGTGACGAGTCTCAGGCTCAGGCCGTGATCGAGCAGCTGCCGCCTGAGCGCCGCCAGATGTTTCGACCGGCAACGCCGGAGCAGGCGGCCGAGATTCTGCGTGGCTACGTCGACGCCGGCTTCGGCGGCTTCACCTTCAACAACCCGACCTTCCGGAGTCCCGACTCTTTCGAACTCGCCGCCGAGTTGATCAGGTTGATCGGTAGCTGATCACGCCGTCCACCTCGAGCGCGGCCGCCTGCCCGGTCCGCTCGAGGTGGCGCAGGCCGGCGAGCACCATGTAGGCGGCGTAAATCCGCATTCGTGGTTCACCGTCGGGACGGAGACGCTGCGCGATTACCCACGCTGTCGCCGGCCCCTCGCCGAGCTCTGACCGGATCTGAGCCAGGTTCTGAGCCACCGCTTCATGGCTGGCGTCGAGCCTCTGGGCGAGACCGGTGAAGGCGCGACCGTGGCCGGGCACGATGAGGTCGGTCTCCAGGCCGCGCAGCCGCTCCAGGCTCTGGAGGTAATCGCCCAAGGGGTCGCCGGCGTCGTAGAAGAGGCCGACCGGCGTCGGGGCCCGGAGCAGATGATCGGTCGAGAGGAGGAGGCGCCGGCGCTCGTCGTAGGCGCAGACCAGACCCGGCGTATGGCCTGGGCAGTGGACCAGCCGGAATCCGAAGCCGGCCCAATTGACGAGCGTGCCGCCGTCGACCAGTCGTACGGAGTCGGGGAGGGCGGGCGGATCCGGCCAGGCCGGGAGCTCGGGGCCGTCGTAGCCGTTGGCGTGCAGCCAGGCCACTGATCCCTTCCAGAGCGGTCCCCGGTCCAGTTCCAGGCGGTGGACCATGACCTGGGCAGCGCTCTCTTGGTGAAGCCGGCGGGCAAACCCGACGTGGTCCTCGTCGGCGTGCGTGACAAGGATCGCGCGCACGTCCGTCGGGCGCAGACCGAGCTGGTCAAGCTGGGCGTCGAAGGCCGACCACGCCTCCTCAGACGCGTAGCCGGCGTCGACCAGCAGAACGCCGTCCGGGCCGGGAATGACGAGAACGTTGACTGAGGAGCCGGCAGGGTAGGGGAGGGAGAGCCGGAAGAGGCCGGGCGCCACCTCCTCGGGCTCCCACCTGATCCGGACTCCTGGCTCCACTGGATCGAGACTAATACGAACGTATTGACGCGCCGCGTCAGGCGGCGGTCGTATTATCCGTCGCATTGTGAGCGCGAACGTTTCGGAGAAGCAGTCCCGCCAGGTTGCCGAGGAAGCCCGGGAACAGGAGTGGACCCGGCCGAGCTTCGGCAAAGAGCTCTTCCTCGGTCACCTCCGGCTCGACCTTATCGACCCCATACCGGAGCCGTCGCCCGCCCAGCGAGAGAAGGGAGAGGCCTACCTGCAGAAGCTGGCCGACTTCCTCAAAACCGTGGACCCGCTGCAGATCGAGCGGGACGCCAGGATCCCCGAAAGCGTGCTCAAGGGCCTGGCCCGGTTGGGCGCGTTTGGCATGAACATCTCCGAGGAGTACGGCGGGGTCGGGCTGACGCAGGTCTATTACAGCCGGGCGATCGCGCTCGCCAATTCCGTCCACGCCGCCCTGGGCGCGCTGTTGAGCGCACACCAGTCGATCGGCGTACCCAAGCCGCTCAAGTACTTCGGTACCCAGGCGCAGAAGAAGAAGTTTTTGACGCGCGTGGCCAAGGGCGAGGTCTCGGCGTTCCTGCTCACCGAACCCGATGTGGGGAGCGACCCGGCGCGAATGTCCGCCACCGCAACGCCGACTGAGGACGGCAAGGCCTACGTGCTCAACGGCACCAAGCTCTGGATCACCAACGGCTCGATCGCCACGGTGATGGTGGTGATGGCTCGGGTCCCCAGGTCAGAAGGCCACCCGGGCGGCATCAGCGCCTTCGTGCTCGAGCGCGACACGCCCGGCGTCGACATCGTGCGGCGCAACGAGTTCATGGGCATTCGGGGGATCGAGAACGCGCTGATCGAGCTCAAGGACGCCCGGATCCCGGCTGAGAACCTGATCGGCGAAGAGGGACGGGGCCTGAAGATCGCGCTCGTCACCCTCAACACCGGCCGGCTCTCGCTCCCGGCCACGTGCTCGGCGGCGGCCAAGTACGCCCTCAAGGTGGCGAGGGAGTTCGCCATTGAACGCGTCCAGTGGGGCAAGCCGGTCGGCAAGCATGACGCGGTGGCTCAGAAGCTGGCCTTCATGGCCGGCACCACGTTCGCCATCGACGCGATGGTCGAGGTGTCGAACGCGCTCGCCGACCAGGAGCGCAACGACATCCGGCTGGAGGCGGCGCTGGCCAAGATGTGGTGCTCGGAGATGGCCTGGAAGGTCGTCGACGAGATGATCCAGGTCCGCGGCGGCCGCGGGTACGAGACGGCGGCCTCTCTGTTGGCTCGCGGGGAGCGGCCGGTCCCGGCCGAACAGGTGCTCCGCGACCTTCGCGTCGCCCGCATCTTCGAGGGCTCGACCGAGATCATGAAGCTCTTCATCGCACGCGAAGCCGTCGACCAGCACATGCAGGTGGCGGGCGCCCTTGCGCAGGCCGACTCCACCGCCGGCGACAAGGCGCGGTCAGCGGCCAAGGCTTCCGGCTTCTACGCGCGCTGGTTCCCGACCCTGACGTTGGGCAAGGGCCACCTTCCAGTCAGCTATCCGGAGTACGGCAAGCTGGCCACCCACCTGCGCTTCACTGAACGAGCCGCCCGCCGCCTCGCGCGCTCGACCTTCTATGGCATGTCGCGCTGGCAGGCCAGGCTGGAGTACAAGCAAAGCTTTCTCGGCCGTATCTGCGAGATCGGCGCCGAGCTCTACGCCATCAGCTGCGCCGTCGCCTACGCGCGTCACCTCGGCCGCCCCGAGGCCATCGAGCTGGCTGACCTCTTCGCGCGCCAGTCCCGTCTGCGGGTCGAGCAGCTCTTCCACGACCTCTGGGACAACGAGGACGACCTCAACTACCGCACGGCCCAGAAGGTGCTGGAGGGCCGCTACGAGTTCGCCGAGAGCGGCATCCTCGATCCGGCCGACCTGATCGAAGCGGCCGCGCAGGCGGCCGCAGGCGCAGCGGCGGGACCATCGGCACGGCGGCCGCCACGGCCTGCTCCGCGACCGCGGAAGCGACTCACCGCCTGACTCAGGGGAGCGAGCGGCCGGGCCTACGCGGCGGCCGGCGGCATCGCGGGCGAGCTGCGCTCGGCGTCCGTCAATAGTTTGTTAGGGATGGCGGAAGCGGCGTCCGAGGCGTAATCTCCGCCAACGATGCTCCAGGTCGGGCGGCTCGTCAGGTTCCTGATCTTCGCTGCCGGCACGGTGGTCGGGTATGCCGTCGCCCAGTTCGTCAACGGCAACCGGCAGACCATCGCGGTCTCCATGTGGCCCTACGAATTCAGGATTCCCGTCTACCTGCTCGCGTTGGTTCCGCTCGGCATCGGGCTGGCTGCGGGTTACCTCTACACGGCGCCGGCGCGCGCCCAGGAGTTCGCCGAGCACTGGCGTTCGTGGCGGGCGCTGCGCCGGATGGAGAAGGAGAACAGCTCCCTGCGGCGCAGCCTCGACAAGGTGCTCGACCTGCCCGACGACGAGCCGGCCCCGGCTTTGCCCCGGCTCGAGGCGCCGGCGGCCGCCGAGGCGGTCGCCGTCCACGACGGGGAGCATGTCGAGGCACCGCCGGCCGCGCCGGCTTCCAAGGGCCTGCGCGCGGCCCGCAAGGCGCCGGCCGCTGGGGCGACCAGGGGCGCCGGCCGCACGCGCCGACAGGCTCCGGCGGCTCCGGCAACGGCCTCGTAGCCCTCGCTACAGTCACACCATATGGCTGACCGCCATGGCTGACCGCCGGCGCGCAGGACGCCTGATAGTTCCGAGCCAGCGACCTCCCGCCGACCGCACGTTCCTGGAACGGGCACCGAGCTACGACGAGCTGGCGCTGCACGCGGATCCTTGGCGTGTGCTGCGCATCCTGTCCGAGTTCGTCGAAGGCTTCGACGCGCTGGCTGACATCGGGCCCGCCGTCACGGTCTTCGGCTCCGCCAGGGTGCCCGCCGACGACCCGCTCTACGTCATGGGCCGGCGGCTGGGAGCGGCGCTGGCAGAGCGTGGCTACGCCGTGATCACGGGCGGCGGGCCCGGCATCATGGAGGCCGTCAATCGCGGCTGCAAGGAGGCCGGCGGGCTCTCCGTCGGCTGCAACATCGAGCTCCCGCACGAGCAGGACCTGAACGACTACGTCGACCTCGGCGTCGAGTTTCGGTACTTCTTCGTCCGCAAGACGATGTTCGTCAAGTACGCCCGCGGGTTCGTGATATTCCCGGGCGGCTTTGGCACCCTGGACGAGCTGTTCGAGTCACTGACGCTGGCCCAAACGGGCAAGATCGAGCACTTTCCGGTGGTGCTCTTCGGAAGTGACTACTGGAAAGGGCTTCTGACCTGGCTCCGCGACTATGCCCTCGAACGGGCGCTCATCTCGCCCGAGGACATGGACCTGGTGAGCATCACCGACGATCCCGAGGCAGCGGCCGAACTCGCAAGTCAGGCCGCCCCCGAGGTGCCGGCATCGCCGACCAAGGCGGACGCGCAGTAGCGCCCGCCGGGGTGGGGACCAGGTTCCTCACCGACGGCGGCCAGACTGCGGGCGACGTCGCCGGCTTGCTCGCGGAGTTCCTGGCCCAGGCGCGGGAGACGATCGACATGGCCATCTACGATCTCGTGCTCGCCGGCGATGCAGAGGTGATCCTCACGCGTGCCCTCGCTGGCGCCATCGAGCGCGGGGTCAAGGTCCGCCTCGCCTACAACCAGGACCATCCGCGTAGACCCGAGCTGTCGCCGCCGCCCCAGCACGAGGACGTGCTGGGGGCTCCCTCCATCCGCAACCTGCCCGGTCTCGAGCACCGCGGGATCCCTGGCGTGCCCGATCTGATGCACCACAAGTACGTGGTCGTCGACGGGACAGGCCTCTGGAGCGGCTCCACCAACTGGACGAACGACTCCTGGACGCGGGAAGAGAACGTCATCGTCACGCTGCGTTCGGATGCTGTCGCGGGCGCCTTCGAGCGGAACTTCAACGAGCTCTGGGAGAACCCTGTTGTGGCCGCCTCCGGTCACGAGCCGCCCACGTGGCGGACACTCGACGACGGCACCCCGATCCGCGCCTACTTCACGCCTGGCGGCGCGCAGAAGATGGTCTCGGAAATCTGCGAGCGGGTCGCGACCTCCACGACGCGCGTGCGCATCTGCTCGCCGGTCCTGACCTCGGGTCCGCTCCTGGGCACCCTCTCTGATCTCATCGATCACGGCCTGAAGGCGGACATCCGCGGCGTCCTCGACCTGACGCAGATGGAAGAAGCGCGGTGGCAGTGGCGCCAGAACTCGCATGCCGGCTGGAAGCTGGCGGCGGTCGACAAGGTGGTCGGGGCGATACCCTTCAGCGCCAAGCGCTCGACGCCGTGGGCGCGGGGTTCGGTCCACGACTACATGCACGCCAAGTGCGTGGTCTGCGACGACACGGTGTTCGTGGGCAGCTACAACCTTTCCCGGAGCGGAGAGATGAACGCCGAGAACGTGCTCGAGATTCGCAACGCGGACCTGGCCGGCGCCTTCGCCGCCTACGTCGACCGCGTGGCCGCCTTGTATCCTCCGGCTCGGTTCAGTTGAGCGAGAACTCGCGCTCCCTCCGTCGCGGCCGGCGTCCTGGCGACGTTCGGGTCCTCGTGCAGCGCCGCGCCAAGCTCCCGCGGACGCTGGGCGCGGGCGCTCTCTTCTCCGCCTGCTACGGAAACGTCGGCTCCTCGATCTACTACGGGCTCGGGGTCACAGCCGCCTTCGCCCTCGGGCTCACGCCGCTGGCGCTGATCCTGGCCGGCTGCATCTTCGTGACCACCGCCCTCAACTACGCGGAAGGCACAGCCGCCATGCCTCACGCCGGCGGCTCTTCGAGCTTCGCCAGGCGGGCGTTCAACGAGCCGATCGGCTTCATCGTGGGCTGGATCCAGCTCCTCAACTACACGGCGACCGTCGCCATCTCCTCTTACACCGCGATCTCCTACCTCGCGGTTTTCGGGAACTATGTCTCAGTCTTCAAGGCGCTCAACGACGGCGCCTGGCACGTGGGGGCGGCAGTCGTCCTCACGGGCCTGCTCATCGTGGTCAACGTGATCGGCATCCAGGAGTCGAGCCTGGTGAACCTGGTGCTGGCCCTTCTCGATCTCGGGACGCAGCTGGTGCTCGTCGTGTTCGGAGTCATCCTCCTGCTCAACCTCAACACCGTGATCCACAACGTGAGATGGGGTGTGGCGCCGACCTGGGGGAGCTTCCTCGCCTCGATCTCGATCGCGATGGTCACCTACACCGGCATCGAGACCATCTCCAACATGTCCGAGGAGGCGCGGAACCCGGGGCGAACTGTGCCGCGCGCGACTTATGGCGTTATCGCCGCGGTGCTCTTCGTGTCCGCGTTCCTGCCCACCGTGGGCATGAGCGTGTTTCCGGTGGTTTACGAGCACGGCCACTACACCACCGCACTGGCGACAACCTGGAAGGACGATCCGGTCGCCGGCATCGTCTCCGCCTTCCATCCCGCCTGGCTGGCGCAGATCGCCGGAATCTGGGTCGCGATCCTCGCCTTCACGATCCTGGTCATCGCCACCAACGCGGGCCTGATCGGAATCTCCCGGCTGAGCTACTCGCTGGCGACCTACGACCTGTTTCCGAAGGCTTTCGCGAAGCTGCACCCACGCTACAAGACGCCCTACATCTCGATCATCGTGTTCGGTGTCGCCGGAGCGCTTCTCGTCCTGCCCGGGAAGATCGACCTCATGGGCGCCGTCTATTCGCTGGCGGCGACCTTCGCCTTTTGCATGGCGCACCTCGCCGTGATGCGGCTGCGCTATGTCGAGCCCGACCTCTACCGGCCCTACCGGATGCCGTTCAACATCCCCTTTGGGCGAGCCAGCATTCCGGTCCTGTCGGTGCTGGGCGCGCTCGGCATCGGCACTGTCTTCACGCAGCTCGTGTTCCAGAACGTGAGCAGCTCCAGCTTCATCTACCTCGCCTGGCTGGCGGTGGGGGCGGTCGCTTTCATCGCCTACCGCAGCTATCGCCGCCAGCCGCTCTGGGAACCCCTGGAGGCCGCGCCGCCGCCCGACCGCGAGGTAGCGCACCGCATGACCCCGCCGCCGCCGGCGGCGCGCGTCCGCATCGGGCGTCGCGGCCGCGTTGAGGAAATACTGCCCGGGGAGCCGGCTCCGGACGTGGCCGGCGAACCGCGCCGGCGGACCCGCCTGCTCGGCCTGCAGCTGCTGATGATCCGGCATGGGCGAATGCGGGTGATGGTCGGACTCCTGCTCTGCGTCGCTGTCAGCGCGCTCGCGGTCGCCTTCGACCTTTCGCCCTACGACCCCTTCGGCTCCGGCCTTGGCTGGTCGCCCGGTATTTTGGCTGTGACCTTCGCGGCCGCCTGGATGCTGCTCCGCTCGCGCGACGAGTCCTAGGGCCTAGGGCTAGCCCGGACGGACGAGTCGCAACCGACTCGTGATAAACCCTTAGGCCTGAGAAACCTACGGGCCGCCCTCTGGGCGGCGGCCGGCCTGGCCGCCGTGACCGCCCTTTTCCTGATCCTGTTCGCCCCGGCCGCGATGAACCGCGCCGCGGGGTCCGGGACCGTGATCCTGCTGGCGAGTTCTCAGGGCGGTGCTCAGCTCGCCTCGCCGCTTTCGCTGCAGGTGATGGGTGCGGTGGGCGACGCCGGGCGGGTGAGCGGCGCGATCCCAGCCGCGCCGGCTTATCGGGAGGTCGGACGATTGACGGCCGCCGCCGGGCACTACCGCGGCCTCAGCGCCGGCGGCGTGAGCATCCTGGTGCCGATCGACGTGCGGGCTGGACAGGTCACGCCCGTACTGCTGGCGATGGATTCCGCGGGGGTCCTCTCGGGTGGGGCCTACGCGGGCAGCGACGAGTTCAACCTGGGCTTGAGCGAGCTCACCGGCAAGCTGGTGCCGCTGCCCGAATTCAGCCTGGTCGACCAGGAGGGCCGGCCTCTGGACCGGGCTTCCCTGCTCGGCACGCCGGTGGTCATCGCCGCCTTCCACACGACGTGCCACGAAACCTGCCCGTTGTACACGGGCACACTCCTCCAGCTCCGGCAGAAGTTGGGGACCGCGGTGAGGATCGTCGAGGTGACGACCGATCCGGTCACCGATCAGCCGCCGGTGCTCGCCGAGTACGCGAAGCGAACGGGAGCGGACTGGACCTTCGCCACCGGCACCCCCCAGCAGGTCGCCGCCTTCTGGGCGCCTTTCGGGGTGACGCTCTCGAACGGCGACACCCACAGCTCGGCGATGATCGTGGCCGACGGCCACGGGTTTCAGAGGATCGCCTATCGGGGGGCGCCTGACGTCGGAAACAATCTCCCGCCGTCGCTCGTGCAGCAGCTTGACGGGGCCGGATTCCAGCAGATGGCTTCACACGGCACGGGCTGGAGCGCGCAGACGATTGCCGACGCGCTCGACGCCATCGGCAGCTCATCGATCGCCAAGGCGACCACCGCGGGCGGAGGCCACGCACCTGTGTTCACCGCCCCCGGGCTCGACGGACGCCGCGTCCTGATGGACTCCTATCAGGGGCGGCCGCTGGTGGTCAACTTCTTCGCCTCCTGGTGCAACCCCTGTCGGGACGAGCTCCCGCTGCTGCAGAAGTACGCCGCCAGCAACCCCTCGGTCCAGTTCGTGCTCTTCGACTACATGGACGACACCGGCGCTGCCAAGCGCCTGCTCGACCAGGCCGGCGTGCAGGTGCCGGTGGTCGCGATCGACAGCGATGGGCAGTACGGTCGCGCCTACGGAGTCTTCGGCCTCCCGACCACGGTGTTCGTGCGCTCCGATGGCACTATCGAGACGACGGTGCGAGCCCAGCTCGACGACCGTACGCTGGCCGGGCATCTCTCTCGCATTGCGGGGCCCGGGTAGACTGCGCTAGATGTTTCCGGCGGTCGCGCAGCCACGCCCACGCCCGTTGAGCGCGGCGCTTCGCGACTACGTGAGCCTGCTCAAGCTCCGGATCGTCCTGCTGCTCGTCGCCACGGCGGTGGGCGCCATGCTCCCGGCGGCCCACGGCTGGCCACACGCGCTGGAGGTGTTCGCCGTGATCCTGGGTGGCACCTTCGCCGCCGGTGGGGCCCACGCCATCAACTGCTGGTTCGACCGCGATATCGACGCCACCATGACTCGGACCCGCAGCCGCGCTATCCCGGCTGGACGTGTGCCCGCCTGGCATGCACTCCTGATCGGAATCCTGCTCAACTTGCTCGCCTTCGCCGTGCTGGCGGCGCTCGCCAACGTGGTGGCCGCCTCGCTGGCGCTGCTGGGAACGCTGATCTACGTATTCGTCTACACGATCTGGCTCAAGCGATCGACGCCCCAGAACATCGTCATCGGCGGCTCGGCGGGGGCGATCCCGCCGCTGGTCGGCTGGACCGCCGTCACCGGTCATGTCGACCTCACAGCGCTCTCGCTCTTCCTCGTCATCTTCTTTTGGACGCCACCCCACTTCTGGGCCCTGGCGCAGCTCATCCGTCGCGACTACGAAGCGGCGCGGGTCCCGATGCTGCCGGCCATCGCGGGCGGGGAGGGACAGGCGAAGCGACAGAGCCTCTTCTATGCGGTGCTGACGGTGGCGGCGAGCCTGGTGCCCTTTTTTACCCACACCGAGAGCAGCGTCTACCTCGTCGGGGCGCTTCTGCTTGGCATCGGGTTGGTCTCGATGTGCGTGCTCGACCTCTCCGAGTCGGGGTGGACCCGGCGGCTCTGGAGCTACTCGATGCTCTACCTGGCCGCGCTCTTCGTCCTCCTCGGCATCGGGTCCTTCTGACCCGCGCCCTCCCGGAGGCCTAGTCCGGCACCTCGTGGCAGTTCCGGCAGCGGGCCTCGTAGGCCTCGGCGGCTCCGACCAGGATCAGCGGGCTGTTGCGCGACGCCGGCCGTCCGTCGATCAGACGCTGAGTCATGCTGCCCTCGAAGGAGCGGCACTTCATGCACACCGCCTTCAGCTTCATGACGTCGTCGGCGCCCGCCATCAGGGCCGGCATGGGCCCGAACGGCTCGCCTCGGAAGTCGCGGTCGAGCCCGGCGGCGATTACGGTCACGCCGCTGTTTACGAGCTGGACGGCGAGCGCCGCCAGCCCGTCGTCGAAGAATTGAGCCTCGTCGACGGCGACCACGTCGGCGTCGGTAGCCAGCAGACCGATCTCTGCCGAATTGGAGACGGGCTCGGCGGCCATCGAGACGCCGCCGTGGGTCGATATTGCATCCGACGAGCCCTCGTAGCGGTCGTCGAGCGAGTGCTTGAAGAGGGCGACCTGGCGGCCGGCGATGCGATGGACGGTCGCGAGGCGCAGCAGCTCGCCGCTCTTGTTGCTGAACATGGGTCCGGAGATGACGACCAGCGAGCCCTTGCGCGCTCCCACGGGCAGTAGCCTAGCTGCACGATGACAACGATCGCCCCCGGACCACTGGTGACCGCGGCCTGGCTCGAGCAACATCTTTCGGACGCCGGCCTTCGCGTCGTTGACTTCCGCTGGTACCTGGACGGGCGCTCGGGACGTCAGGCCTATCGCAGCGGTCATATCCCGGGCGCCGTCTTCGTGGACCTCGACGCGATGACTCCGGCCGAGGGTCCGGGACGGCACCCGATCCCGAGCTCGGAGACGTTCACCGAAGCCATGCGGGCGGCCGGCGTTTCCGAGTCATCCCTGGTCGTCGTGTACGACGACGTGTCGGGCTCCGTGGCGGCGCGCCTCTGGTGGCTTCTGAGGCACTTCGGGCACCGGGCGGCGGCGGTTTTGGACGGTGGTATTCAGGCCTGGTCCGGCCGGCTGGAGTCTGGCGACGTCGCCGTGCGCCGCGGCGATTTCAAAGCGGCCTCCGCTCGCCTCGACGACGTCGTCGACATCGAGGCGGTGCTGTCGAGGGCCGGACGGACCGTCCTGCTCGACGCCCGGGCGCCTGAGCGTTACCGCGGTGAGACAGAGCCGGTCGACCCGCGTGCGGGTCACATTCCGGGCGCGCACAGTGCGCCCTGGACCGGCAACCTGGACCAAAGTGGTTCCTTCCTGGACCCGGAGCGGCTGCGCCGGCGCTATCGCGAGCTCGGGGTCGAGCGCGGGGAGGACGTCATCGCCTACTGCGGCTCGGGCGTCAACGCCTGTCACGACCTGCTCGCTCTCGAGCTGGCGGGGCTGCCGGGGGCGCGCCTCTACGAGGGGTCCTGGAGCGACTATTCGCGCAACGCCGACCTGCCGGCGGCGTCGGGCGCCGAACCTTAACCTTTAACGCCGTGCTCCTCCAAGGAAAGAAGATCGTTGTCACCGGGATCCTGAACCGCGCGTCGATTGCGTACGCGATCGGCGACGAATGCCAGAAAGCGGGCGCCGAGATCGTCACCACCAGCTTCGGGCGCGTCCGTTCCATCACCGAGATGACGATCAAGCGGCTCAACCCGGTGCCCGACGTCCTCGAGCTCGACGTCACCAAGCCCGAGGACATCGAGGCGGTGCGCGCCGACCTCGAGAAGCGTTGGGGGCGTGTTGACGGTGTCGTTCACTCACTGGCTTTCGCGCCGGAGGACGCGCTCGGCGGCCACTTCCTGGACACCCCTTGGGCGAGCGCCGCGACCGCCTTCCAGGTGAGCGCTTTTTCGCTCAAAGAGGTCGCCGCCGGCCTGGCGCCGCTGATGCGCGAACACGGCGGTTCGATCGTCACTCTCGACTTCGACAACTCATCCCACGCCTGGCCTTCCTACGACTGGATGGGCGTCTCGAAGGCTGCGCTCCAGGCCGTCATGCGCTACCTGGCCCGCGATCTCGGCCCCCACGACATCCGTGTCAACGCAATCGCCGCCGGTCCGATTCGGTCGATCGCGGCCCGCGGTGTCCCGGGCTTCGACAAGGTCGTAGACGCCTGGTCGGCACAGGCCCCGCTGGGCTGGGACGTGAAGGATCCGTATCCGGTCGCCAAGACCGCCGTCGCGCTCCTGAGCGACCTGATGCCAAAGGTGACCGGCGAAACCATCCACGTCGATGGCGGCTACCACGCGATGGGCGCGAAGCTTCCGCCGGAAGGGCCGGAAACAATCGACTAGGACGCCGGAAACTCGCGGGGCGCGCGTCTGCGCGCCACAATTGCCTTGACGTGGACATCGGATTCCTCGTCTTTCCACGCCTTACCGTTCTCGACCTCGTCGGTCCCTGGGAGGTCCTGAGCCGGCTTCCCGATGCCCGCGCCCACCTCGTGTGGACGCGACCCGGTCCCGTGCTGGGGGAGCGTGGAATGGAGATCGCGGCGACCGCTTCCTTCCAGGACTGTCCGCCGCTCGAAGTCCTGGTCGTCCCGGGCGGCCCCGGCCAGGCGTCTCTCATGCGCCACCAGCTCCTGATGGATTTCCTCCGTGAGTCGGCGGAGAAGGCAAAGTTCGTCTGCTCGATCTGTACGGGCGCGCTCCTGCTCGCTCAGGCGGGCCTGCTCAAGGGGCGCCAGGCGACGACACACTGGCTCGCGCGCGACGCACTGCGGGGGTTTGGCGTGGAGGTGGTCGACGGCCAGTACGTCTTCGACGGCAAGTACGTGAGCGCGGCCGGCGTGTCGGCAGGAATCGACATGGCGCTCGCGGTCGCGGCCGAGCTGGCGGGCGCGGAGGAAGCGCAGGCGATTCAGCTCGCCATCGAATACGCCCCGCAACCCCCGTTCAATGCGGGTTCGCCGGAAACCGCGCCGCCGGCCATCGTCAACAAGCTCGATGCCGAACGCCGTAGCTACATCTAGGAGGGAGCCTACGTTTTCAACATATGGGGGAAACCCGTGGACAACCCCCCAACATGCTGATACCCTCCTGGAGCAAGTCGGGAGCGGCTCAAGCTCCCGCAACCCAGGAGGAATCTGCTTGCGGGAGTGCCTCGTGATCTACGTCGATGCAGCACTCGACAAGAACGGCCGGGCCGGATGTGGCCTGGCCGTTTTCATTAGAGGGCGAGCGGTTTATACGGAGTCCTTCGGCTTCGCCCATGACGGCGGGTCGGCACAGCTCGAGGCACAGATCTGTGCCGCCGCGCTCGACCTGGCTGCCGCGCGCTGGCCGCTGCATCGTGTCGTCGTTCGCACCGATTGTGCGCCCGTCGTGCGCAGCCGCATGCCTTCGAGCGAAACATTCCGGATTGCAGTGCACGAAGTTCGCGAGCGCACCCGTCGCGGACATCGTGTGGTCCGCTACGTGAATAGAAAGGCAAATCCAGCGCATGAGCTTGCGCGCGAAGGTCTCAAAATGATGGTCAAACAGCAGCAGGTTCTCATGCCCGCTGCGTGATCACTCGCAACTAGCGCCGCCTATACTGCCCTAGTCACCGAACAGATTCTGTGTGAGGATTGATTAATGGCAGAGGAAACGTCCGAGTCCCGTCCAAAGCGTCGCTATACGCGCCGGACGGCGACCACATCGACGACGACTCGGCGCCGCCGTGCGAGTGGCAGTGAGCTGGTCGACAACCTGAACAGCATGGTCAACGAGCTCATAAAGGAGAATCGAAAGCTGCGGCGCCAGATCGACAAGCTGAGCGCGGGGGCCAGCGGAACCGCCGCCGGCGTGGTCGAGAAGGGCCTGCGCAGCATTCAGCGCCGCCTGCAGCGCGCGGTCAGTTCCGGCGGTACCACGACGCGCCGTCGCCGGACCAGCGCGGCCGGCGCCACCGGCGCTCGCCGCCGCAGCACGCGCCGGCGCCAGGAGGAGAGCGGATCGACCAGCTCGTAGAGCTGATTCGCTTCCGTGCCTGATCAGCAGGCGTGCGCAGCGCGCGCCTACCGGATGGTTGACGAAAGAGAGGGTGGCGTCATGCGCCGCCCTCTTGCGCTTTTGGACCATGTGCTCGTGCCCGCGACCGATCTGGTTGCGTCCGCAAAGCGCTTCCATCACGACTACGGTCTGAAGGCCGTCGATGGCGGACGCCACCCGGGTGTCGGGACCGCCAACCGGATCATTCCACTCGGTCGCACCTACATCGAGCTGATCGCGGTCGTCGACGATGCCGAAGCGGCGGCATTTCCACGCAGCCGGAGGGTTGCCGAAGCGGCCGCGCTCGGCCTTCCATTTGCAGCCTGGGCGGCGAGAACGGATGATCTCGACACACTCCGGGCGACCCTGTCCGAAAAGGGGTGGGATCTCCCGGCGATCCGTCCCGGCGCGCGCACGCGCGCGGATGGAGTCACTTTGAGGTGGCGCACACAGGAACTCTCGAGCGACCTCGAGCCCTCGGTTCTCCCGTTTCTGATCGAGTGGCAGGTGCCGGCCGGCATGCACCCGGGCGAGGCGGACGCTGCTCACCCGTCGGGCGCGGGCGACATCATCGCGGCACGCTTTACATCACCTGATCCCGCGCTCGCTGGGTCGCTGCTCAAGGAGCTGCTCGGGGACACGCTGGATCTCGAAATCGTCGAGGGCGCACGTCCTCAGTTGGTCGCGGTCCAGCTCCGGTCGCCATCCGGAACGATCACCATTCCATGACCGGTCGCCTGAGCGGCAAAGTCGCCGCGATCACGGGCTCCAGTCGCGGAATCGGGCGTGCGATCGCGGAAGCCTTTCTTGCCGAGGGCGCGCGCGTCGTCGTCAACTCCCGAAGCGCTGAACAGGCGTCGGCGGTAGCGCGCGAGCTGGGCGATGACTGTGCGGGCGTGGGCGCCGACATCTCGAGCGCTGCCGGGGCCAAAGCGGTCGTGGACGCGGCCCTGAACGCTTTCGGCCGGCTCGATGTCATGGTGGCCAATGCCGGCATCAACGTCGTCGAAGATGCGGTGAGTCTGTCGCCGGAGGATTGGGAACGCATAATCGCGGTCAACCTCAGCGGCGTCTTCTACGTGGCGCAGGCCGCCGGTCGCGTGATGCTGGAGCAGCGCAGGGGGTCCGTCATCTCGATCGCGTCCGTCACATCCTTCAACGCTTTTCCGAGGCGCGTCGCGTACACGACGTCAAAGGCCGGAGTGGCACAGATGACGAAAGTGCTGGCGGTCGAATGGGCGCCGCACGTGCGCGTCAATGCGATCGCGCCCGGCTACGTCCGGACCGACCTGGTCGAGGGTTTGGTGAAGGAAGGCAGGCTCGACATTCCCAGTCTCGAGCGCCGGACTCCGATGGGCCGGCTGGCGGAGCCTGCCGAGATCGCAAAGGTGGCCGTCTTTCTCGCCTCGGAGGACGCCGGTTACATCACCGGTGAGACGCTGCTGGTCGACGGCGGCTGGGTCGCCTACGGCTTCGTCTAAAAACGCGGATCGGTCATCGGTAGTCGCCACGTTTAGCAAGGTGGTAGGCATCCCACGCGCTGTGTGCCCAAAGACCGAAGCCTCCCAACTCCATGGGGATTCCGAGTGAGGCGCCGATGGCGGTCAGGTCGAGATCGAAACCAAAGAATTGCAGTCCCGATGCCGCGACCAGGTAGAGGAGGCCTTTCCGGACGTGCCCGAGATAGATGTGTCCGAGTCCGGGAATGACCGACAGCAGGGCTGCCGCCACCGGGCTCTTGCGCGCCCGCACCGCTCCGCTCGCCGGCGCCGCGCCGCAGCGCGGGCAGGGGGCGGCTGGACTGATGAGCGGGGAGCCGCACCGGCCGCAGAAGTAGGACGTAGCCACCTTCCTATGATCCCCCGGAGACCCGGTCTCCACTCCTCACTTCGATCGAACTGCTGCTAGCCTGCGATCTGTGGATGTGAGCTTTACGGCGGAGGAAGAGGCGTTTCGTTCCGAGGTGCGCGAGTGGCTCGACATGAACCTGCCCGCGGAGTGGCGCGCGGCTGGAATCGGTGGCTTCCGTGAAGAGCAGTCGGAGCATGTTCAACGTGAATGGCAGCGCCGTCTCTATGAAGGTGGCTGGCTGACGCTGAGCTGGCCCAAGGAGCGCGGCGGCCGCGGGGCGACTCCGGTCATGCAGGCAATCTACGCGGAGGAGCTCACCCGAGTGGGCGCGCCGCCCATCATCGGCCGCCTCGGCGTGACCCTCCTGGCGCCGGTGCTGAGCGTCTACGGCAGCGACTACCAGAAAGAGCACTACCTACCCAAGATCCTGTCCGGCGAGCTCATCTACTGCCAGGGCTTCTCAGAACCCGACGCCGGCAGCGACCTCGCGGCGCTCAAAACGCGTGCCGAACGGAAAGACAGCAGGTGGGTGATCAACGGCCAGAAGATCTGGTCTTCAGGCGCGCACTACTCCGACGGCAGCTTCTTGCTCGCCCGCACCGATCCCGCAGTCAGGCCGTACGAGGGCATCGGAATGTTCCTGGTCGACTTTCATCAGCCCGGCGTGGACGTCCGGCAGATACGTCAGATGACCGGTACCGGCGAATTCTGCGAGGTCTTCTACACGGATGCCGTGGTCGAGGACAAGGACGTGGTGGGGTCGCCGACCGACGGCTGGAAGCTGGCGATGGCGACCTTTGGTTTCGAGCGCGGAGGACTCGCACACTCCGCACGCTTCGAACGCGTTGTCGGAGCGCTGGCCAATCTCGCGCGCAAGCAGGGCGCCGGCGGTGACCCGTTAGTGCGTCAGCGTGTTGCCCAGTCGCACATCGAGGCGCATGTCTTTAAGACGACCAGCCTGCGCGACCTGACGCGCGCGCAGCAGGGAAGGACTCCGGGACCGGAAGCCAGCCTGACCAAGCTGTACTGGTCGGAGATGGACAAGCGGCTGCAGGAGACCGCGATCGCGGTCGAAGGAATGTACGGTGCGCTCGACGCAGAGGATGAGTGGGCGATCGAGGACGGACGCTGGCAGCTGGGCTGGCTCTGGTCGCAGGCGGAGACCATTTACGCAGGGTCGTCTGAAATCCAGCGCAACATCATCGCCGAGCGGGTGCTAGGCCTCCCGCGCGGCCGCTAGCAGGGTGGTGTTGTCGATCTCGCACTGAACAGTCAGGCAGGAGGGACGTGAATGACGGCGGTCCACAACATGACCGATTACGAGGAGACCGTCCGTAGCTTTCGGCTTGACGTTCCCGAGCGGTTCAACTTCGCGCGCGATGTCGTCGGGCGCTGGGCTGAGGATCCGAGCAAGCTCGCCATGCTCTGGCTGGGCCCGAGCGGCGAGGAACGCCGCCTGACATTCCGCGACTTCGCCGAACGCTCCGACCGCTTCGCTCGCGCGCTCCAGAAGGCCGGGGTGCGGCCTGGCGATCGGGTGATGGTGCAGCTTCCGCGCGTGCCGGAGTGGTGGGAAGTGCTGCTCGGCTGCTTCAAGGCCGGCGCCGTGGCGGTACCGGGCACGGTCCTGCTCACGGCCAAAGACATCCAATACCGAGTGACGCTGGCGGACGCCGTCGCCTACGTCTGCGACCCCGAGAACGCGGTCAAGGTCGATCAGATCAAGGGCGAATGCCCGTCATTGAGTTCGCTCTTCCAGGTTGGCGGTGAGCCCGCCGGCGGGTGGCTCGGTTACGAGCGGGAATTGGCGGCTGCGGACGCTGCTTTCACGCCTGTCGACACTCTGTCAAGCGACCCCGCACTCATCTACTTCACGTCTGGAACCGTGGGCAATCCGAAGATGGTTCTGCACACGCACGCGTCTTACCCGATCGGCCACCTCATAACCGGAAAGTTCTGGCTCGACTTGCGGCCGGACGATCTTCACCTCAATCTGTCCGAAACCGGCTGGGCGAAGGCGGCCTGGTCGAGCTTCTTCGGGCCCTGGAACATGGGTGCCGCGCTCTTCGTGCAGGACGCGCGCGGCAAGTTCAACGCGACCGAGACCCTTCAGCTGCTGGAGAACTACCCGATCACGACCTTCTGTGCGCCGCCAACGGCCTATCGCATGCTCGTCCTCGAAGATCTCGGCAGATTCAAGCCCAGCGCGCTGCGGTGGTGCGTGGGCGCCGGCGAGCCGCTCAACCCCGAGGTGATAGCGACCTGGAACCAGGGCACCGGCCTCTGGATCCGCGACGGTTACGGCCAGACGGAGACGGTGCTCCTTTGTGGCAACTACCCGACCCTGGAGGTGCGTCCGGGTTCGATGGGGAAGCCCTCGCCGGGGATGCCGGTGGCGGTCATCGACGAGGAGGGGGCGGTGCTCGGCCCGGACAGCGAGGGCGACATTGCCGTGCGCGTCCAACCGGAACCGCCGGTCGGCATATTCAAGGAGTACTGGAAGAACCCCGAAGCCACTGCAGCCTGCCGGCGCGGCGACTGGTACGTGACCGGCGATCGGGCCTATGTCGACCGCGACGGCTTCTTCTGGTTCGTCGGCCGCGCGGACGACGTCATCATCTCAGCCGGCTACCGGATCGGTCCGTTCGAGGTGGAGAGCGCCCTCATCGAGCACCCTGCGGTCGCCGAGGCGGCGGTGGTGGGGAAGGGGGACCCTATTCGGGGGACGATAGTCAAGGCGTTCTGCATTTTGGCGCCTGGCCACGAGGCGTCTGACCAGCTCGCCGCAGAGCTCCAAGAGCACGTGAGGACGGTGACGGCGCCCTACAAGTACCCGCGAGAGATCGAGTTCGTGAGCGAGCTGCCGAAGACGATCAGCG